>JAFGRZ010000113.1 GCA_016934895.1 Candidatus Aminicenantota bacterium | reverse complement strand
TCCCGTGCCATCCGCGCGATCTCGGAGAGGATCTCACCGCCGGAAGCGAAGACGGCCGAGGGGATGACCCGAGCGGTCACCACATAAACTCCGCCGCCGCGAAAGAGATCCATCTGGCTGAAGGCATTGTAGGCATATTCTTTGGTCTCCCGAAGGTTCATGAACAGGCGGCTGAAGGGAGTTCCTCCCAGCGCTTGATTGAGGACGGCGAAAGGAAAATAATCCGGATCGCCCAGCGGAAAGATGATGTTTCCGGCGATCAGAGTGGCTTCTCTCGCCCGGGGAAGGTCCACAAAGCAGATTTTCTCATCATTCCAAATTTCCGGCGAGGGGAGGGGCAGCCTCTCCACCTCCTTCCGGGGCCAAGTATTGAGGACATGGCTGATCTTGCGCACGGCCACAGCGAGATTCAGGTTGCCCGTCAGGACCACGACGGCATTATTGGGCCGGTAATAACGATTGTAAAAGGACTGGACATCTCTTCTGGAAATGCTCCTGAACGCATCCTCGCTAAAACAAATCCTTCGGTAGGAATGTTCATTGAACAGGATCCGGAGGAGCTGCCGCCGGCCGACGAACTCCGGATCCCTCTGTTTCTGCCGAAGGTCATAGCTGAGAACGCGTCTGAGGGTGACGATCTCACGATCGCTGAAGTCGGGCTGGAGGACCACCAGGCCAAGGATGTCCATCGCCTGGTCCAGATAATCTTCCAGGAACTGGAAGGAAAAGTATGTGCAATCGGCTGTTGTTGAAACGCTGAGAGTTCCGCCGATCGACTCGATCCGATCTTGCAGGTCCGCCGCTGAGATCAGCGAAGAACCGCGGGTCAACATCTCCGCCGTGAAGGAAGCCAGACCGGGCAGAGCGTCCGGTGATTGACTTTCGCCGGCCATAATGACGAGTTCGAGTCCGAAGAAAGGCTGGCTGCTGCGAGGAGCTACGGCGACGGTCAACCCGTTCATGAGCGTCATCGAGTCGACCCGAGGGAGTCGAAGCTCGAGCAGGGGATCGGGAATGGGCGGCGATTTCCTGAAGCGGTCCTGGGCCAAGGACGAGGCCAGGAAGAGGAAAAGGCAACCGCAGACACGCCCGATCTTTTTCATCTCGAGTTCACATTCAGGAGAACGCTCGTCTCGGGGACAAGATAGCGATTGGCGGCGGCACGGATCTCGTATGGACTGACCCTCATATATTTGCCCAACAGTTCGGGAAGGCCCTCCAGGCCCGGCGGCGAGAAGACCATTTCCGCCAGGAACAGAGCTCTGTCCAAAGGCGAGGCCAGGCGGTTGAGATAATCCCGCTTGAACATATGCTTGGCCCTGGCCAGTTCGTCGGAAGAGACATCGACCGTGCGGAGCCGGCTGAACTCCGAGGATATGCTCCGCTGGGTCATTTCCACCATAGTCTGATTGTTGTTCATGGCGAAGAGCTTCATGACCGCCACGTCTTTCCTCTTCTCGACACGGCCGGTCAAGTAGAGGGCCAGGCCTTCCTTTGTGACCAGTTTTTTTTGCAGGCGGGAGCTCTGGCCTTTGAAAAGGAGAAAGTCCAATATCGCGAGGGCAAAATAATCACGAGAATACGGCGGCGCGATCCGATAGCCCAGGTGAAAAGCCGGCGAGGGAGCCAGCGGTTCAATCAAGGACTCGACCACGCCCTCTTTTTCCGGAGGCCGGGGCGGCAGGAAGACGGGGAGCTTTTTACCGGGAGAAATGGTCTCGAAAAATCTCTCCACCATCTCCTTTGTCTGAGTGAAATTGATATTCCCGACCACGGATAGGACGGCGTTGTTGGGCGTGAAATGCGTTTCGTAAAAGGCCCGGGCGTCTTCGACAGTCAGCCTGAATATATCCTCCTCCCGTCCCAGAATACCGTGCCCATGAGCGAAATCGGGATAGAGGAGGCTGTCGAAAACGATCTGACTCTCCAGATAGGGCTCCGCCGCTTTCCTCTGGACGATGCCATCGAGAAGGGCCTGCTTCGCCCGCTCCATCCTGGCCGCGTCGATCTCCAAGGTGTTCATCCGGTCGGATTCCAGCCAGAGGACCAGGGCCAATTGATTGGCGGGAACCGTCTGATAGAAAAAGGTGAGATCCTCTGTCGTGTTGGCGTTGGTCTCTCCACCGACCCTGTTGATATAGCTGATGTGCTGCAGAGGGCCGACGTTCTGCGAGCCTAAAAACATCAAATTCTCGATCAGGTGCGCCAAACCGGTCTTCCCCGGTTGCTCATACAGATAACCGGCCCGATAGGCCAGCGCCACCGAAACAAGAGGGAGTGAATCATCTTCTGAAAGAACCACCTGGAGCCCATTGTCAAGGGTGTAGCGGGAGAAAGGAAAGGGGAATCCTGTTTCCGCTTGAGAGGCCTGGGCGGCGGCCAGACCGAACGCCCAAAAAACGAGAAGACCGGCCCGAACGCCTCTGTTCAATATCATTTTTTCCTTCAAGCTTGGCCGTCTTTTCTAAAATAGCACAAAGACAAGCCCGAATTCAATTTCCGCGCGCCGTTGAAAAACGGCGGCATTTGATATACCATTCGGCTTTATCCCGAGCCCGAGATAAGGAGGCCGAAGATGAGCCAATCCGGCAGACATCTCTTCACGTCCGAGTCGGTGACCGAGGGACATCCGGACAAGATATGCGACCAGATCTCCGATTCCGTCCTGGATGATCTTATCGGTCAGGACCCGAAAAGCCGGGTGGCCTGCGAGACCTTGGTGACGACGGGTCTTGTCTTGATCGCCGGTGAAATCACAACTCTGGGGTATTGCGATTTCCAAAAGCTCGTCCGCTCGGTCATCCGGGATATCGGCTACACAAAGGCCATCTACGGGTTCGATTACAAAACATGCTGTGTTATCTCGTCCATTCACGAACAATCCCGCGATATCGCCGCTGGAGTGGAAGAAACCCGGGAGCACGAGCAGGGGGCCGGCGATCAAGGAATCATGTTCGGCTACGCCACCAAGGAAACAGAGGAACTGATGCCCTTGCCGATCGTCCTTGCCCACGGGCTGGTCCGCCGGCTCAGCGAGGTCCGCCGGGACAAAACAGTGCCCTTTTTGAGACCGGACGGAAAATCCCAAGTGACGGTCGAGTACGAAGGCGACGTCCCCAGGCGCGTCGAGGCCATCGTCCTGGCCGCCCAACACAACTCTTCGGTCAAGCTGGATGATCTGAGAGACATCCTGATGAAAACGGTCATCCGCAAAGTGATCCCGGCCGGAATGATCGATAAAAAAACCAAGGTCTTCATCAACGGAACGGGCCGGTTCGAACAAGGGGGCCCCCTCGCCGACACAGGGATCACCGGGCGGAAGATCATCGTGGACACATACGGTGGAGTGGGAAGTCACGGAGGCGGCAGCTTTTCAGGCAAGGACCCATCGAAAGTGGACCGCTCCGGTTCCTATACGGCCCGCTACGTCGCCAAGAACCTCGTGGCCGCCGGTGTGGCCGACAAGCTGGAGGTTCAACTCGCCTATGCCATCGGAGTGGCCGAACCCGTGTCGATCATGGTGCACTCCTATGGGACCGCCAAGATCTCCGAGGACAAGATCAAAGAATTGATCCGGGCGCATTTTGCGCTCAAGCCCAAGGCGATGGCCGGTGCTCTGAACCTTCTCCGTCCCATTTATCGAAAGACGTCGGTTTTCGGCCATTTCGGCCGCTCCGAGCCGGAATTCACTTGGGAAATGACGGATAAGGCCGAAGCCCTGCGCCGGGATGCCGGGCTCCGCTAGCGGTGCGTCTTTCAAAGGAAGCCTATGAACTACGACGTCAAAGACATCAAAGGGGCCCCTCAGGGGCGGCTGAAGATCGAGTGGGCGGGCCGATTCATGCCCGTTCTCAACTCCATCAAAAAGAAGTTCGCTCGGGAAAAACCCTTGCGGGGTTTGCGGATCTCGGCCTGTCTCCATGTCACCAGTGAGACCGGCAACCTGATGGAAGCTCTCAAGCTGGGCGGAGCCGAGGTGCGCCTCACGGCGTCCAACCCGTTGAGCACTCAGGATGATGTCGCCGCCGCCATGGCCAAATACCTGCAGCTGCCGGTGTTCGCCATCAAGGGGGAAGACAACGCGACCTACTACCGGCACATCAACAAGGCGCTCGATCATCACCCCCAGATCACGCTGGACGACGGGGCGGATCTGGTCAGCACGCTCCACTCCCGCCGCCGGCCGCTTCTGAAAAACGTCCTGGGCGGGACAGAGGAAACGACCACGGGCGTCATCCGCCTCAGGAGCATGGCTGCCAAGGGAGTCCTGGCGTATCCGATCATCGCCGTCAACGACGCGAAGACAAAGCATCTTTTCGACAACCGCTACGGGACAGGGCAGAGCACGATCGACGGAATCCTCAGAGCCACCAATATCCTCCTCGCCGGCCTTCATTTCGTCGTCGCGGGCTACGGCTGGTGCGGCCGCGGAGTGGCCATGCGGGCGAAGGGCGCCGGCGCCAAGGTGATCATCTGCGAGGTCGATCCATTGCGGGCCTTGGAAGCGGTCATGGATGGATTCGAGGTCATGCCGATCGAGTCGGCCGCTTCCATCGGCGATGTCTTCGTCACCGTCACGGGAGACAAGGCTGTCCTCACGAAAAAACACTTCAGGCGGATGAAAGAGGGCGCCATCATCGCCAATTCCGGCCATTTCAACGTCGAGATCGACATCGCCGCACTCGCGTCCCTGGCCAAGAGAAAACGCCGGGTCCGGGAGTTCGTGGAGGAGTACGAATTGCGCGACGGCCGAAAGATCTTTCTCCTGGGGGAGGGCCGGCTGATCAACCTGGCGGCCGCCGAAGGGCACCCGGCCATGGTCATGGACATGAGCTTCGCCAACCAGGCCCTGAGCGTTCTCTATCTCAGCATGAAAGGTCAAACCCTGGCCAAAGAGGTCCACGGCGTCCCCCAGAAAATCGATGAACAGATCGCCCGACTAAAGCTGAGGTCGATGGGCGTGCGGATCGACCGCCTGACTGCCGAGCAGAAACACTATCTGGAGGCGTGGGAAGAGGGCACGTAGCTCTTGTCCTGGATCCTCATTTTCTCCCGGATGGATTTTAGATAAGAGTCGGCGTCCTTTTTCATCTCCGGATCCGTGATGCGGGGCAAGATCTTTTCCAGGATCTCCTCGGCGGAATGCCATTCCCCGCCCTTGAAATGGGCCGAGGCCAGACTGAAACTGTAACTGACGTCGTCAGGGACCAATCTGAGCGCTTCCTTGTAGGAGTTGACGGCTTCGCTGAACTTTTCCTGCCGCTCCAGGATCAATCCCATCATTGCATGGCCCATATGATACCGGGGATTGGCCTGGATCGCCTTCTCCGCATAGAAAAGAGCGTTGTCCCAGTCCTGACGGATCGAATACAGCCTGGCCAGATTGTAGTAGGGAGATTCTTTGGTGGGATAGGCCGGATCGGCGAGCACCTTCTTGAACTCGGCTTCGGCCCGGTCGGGGAAACCCATTTCCTGATAGACCATGCCCAGATTATTCCGGGCTTCGACAAACCCGGGGGAAATCTCCAGACACTTGAGGAGCGCCTTCTCGGCCTCGGCAAAGTCTCCCTTCATGGAATAGACAAGTCCTAGAGCGTTCCACGACTGGAAATGCCGCGAATCCAGGGCAATCGCCCTCTGGAAATATTTCTGGGCATCATCCAGGTTGTTACTGTTCAGCTGGAAAGCCCCCAGAGAGTATTGATATTGGGGGTCTTTCTCTCTCGCCTCCTGGAGCTTTTTCTGGGAGGAGGCGCAGGCCGCCAGGCTAAAACACAATCCGAGCAAGACAATCGCCGTTCTGTTCATCGTCACCTCGCCATTTGAAGTGTGATCTCTATTCTACCTTAAGGGACCGCAACATCAAATCCCGCAAAGAATCCTCCGGATTCTTGTTCTCATAGAGAACCCGGCAGACCTCGGTGCAGATCGGCATCTCGATTCCCTCCCGGTCAGCGAGGGCTCTGACGGACAGGGCCGTGGTAATCCCCTCGGCGACCATCTTTGTCTCCGCCTGGATTTCGGCGAGCCGCCGCCCCTTGCCCAGCTCATAACCGACATGATAATTGCGGCTCTGTTGGGCCGTGCAGGTCAAGACCAGGTCTCCAATGCCTGCTAAGCCAAGGAATGTCTCTTTGCGGGCTCCGCAACGGATACCCAGCCGGGTCATTTCGGCGACACCCCGGGTGATCAGGGCCGCTCGTGGATTATGCCCGAAGTGCAGAGCGTCCGAGATGCCGGCGGCCACAGCGATCACGTTTTTCAGCGCGCCGGCCAGTTCGACGCCGATGACGTCGCCGCAGGTATAGGCCCGGAAGCGAATATTGGAGATGAAGCGCTGGATAATTTGAGCGACTTTCTCATCTTTGGAGGCGACGACGACGGCGGTGGGAAGTTCTTCGGCCACCTCCCGGGCAAAGCTCGGCCCGCTGAGCACGGCCAAACGGGGGAGCTCCGGCCGGGAAAAGACCTCAGCCATCACCTCGGTCATCCTCTTCAATGAGTCTTCTTCAATTCCTTTCGTCAGGCTGACAACAATCTGATCCCGCTTCACGACGGGCGCGATATCGAGGATCACCTGCCGGCAAAAGCGGGAGGGGACGGCCACGAAAAGAAGCGGGGAAGAGGATGCGGTCTCCCGGATGTCGGTCGAGAAGGAGACTTCGGACGGAAATTGATGACCCGGCAGGAAAATGCCGTTCCGGCGATTTTCCTGCAGATCTTCATAGACCTCGGTTTCCCGGACCCAGAGGAGCGTCCTCTGACGCAGGCGGCCAAGGTGAAGAGCGAAGGCCGACCCCCAGCTTCCTCCACCGATCACGGCCGCGTCCATTTAGACTTCCTCCCCGTTGATCTTCTGCCCCAGTTTCCTCTCTTCCCCCTTGATCAGCCGTTTGATATTGCCGACGTGCCGGAGAGCGATCAGGGCAAAAATCGCCAAGCCGGCCAGGGCGAGATCTTCATCTCCACGCCAGAAAAAAACGGTCAGAGGAAAAGAGATGGTGGCCAGGAGCGATCCAAGAGAGACATACCGCGTCGCGGCCACGACCCCGACAAAAACGCCCAGGCTCAAGAAAAACGGCTCTGTCGCCAGAACGGCAAAAGCTCCCATGGCGGTGGAGACTCCCTTGCCCCCTTTGAATCTGATATATATGGGGAAACAGTGTCCGAGGACGGCCATGAAAGCGACGCCGAAAGCGACCCTCGGGTCCTCCGGGAATGACCTTAAAGCCCACCAGACGGGAAGAGCCGATTTCAGGACATCGAGAACCGCCACGGGGAGGGCCCAGCGCCAGCCTCTGAGCCTGAGGACATTGGTAGCCCCTGTGCTCCGGCTCCCGTAGCGGCGGATATCCTTGTTCTCCTTCAGCCTGAAGATCAGAAAACCCGAGGGGAGTGAGCCGATCAAATAGCCCAGCGCCAGCCAGAGAACGGTCATCCGAAATCCATCTCCTTGAGGATCGTGTATTCGGCTCCGGAGGGCCGGAGCACGCTCCGGAACAATATGAAACGCTGGACGTTCATCTCTCCGAAGAGCCGCTCTTTGTGTCGCTGCCATTCCAGGATCAAGGGATCAAGAGGCTCAGGAGATTTGACCCGGCCGAGAGTGAGATGAGGATGATAAGGCCGGTTTTCCCGTTCGAAGTCCCGCTTGCCCATCTCATTTTCGATCTCCTCCTGGAGCGAAATCAAGGCGGGAACCGGCGCGACGCCGACCCAGAAGACGCGGGGAATACGCCGGCCGGGAGGAAAAGCTCCCGTTCCTTGGAGCACGAGCGGAAAGGGCCGCTGCCGGCGGCCGATTTCCTCAAGGGCCGAAGAGATCCCGCAAACATCCGCCTCCGCCATTTCACCCAGGAATTTCAAGGTCAGGTGCATTCCAGGCCTGCCGACCCAGCGGACATTCCGGGCCAGGGGCCTGAGTTCTTCGACAAAATCCGCCAGGCTCTTTTTCAAGGCCTCATCCAGGTCGATGGCGATGAACGCCCTCACAGGACTTGACCCCTTCTAACCGCCCGGACTTCGAGGAGAAGACGCCGCCTTAACATGTCCAGGGCCTTTTGAGCGGACTGGATTTTGATCCTGTCCCGCGTTCCCAAGAACAGATTTTCCCGGACCTCGGCGCCGCCCCGCCAGGCGAGGGCGACAAAGACGAGGCCGATGGGCTTGTCCGGAGTTCCGCCCGACGGGCCGGCGATTCCGGTGACGGCCAAGCCGAAATCGGATCGGGCCCTCCTTCGGATACCTCGGGCCATGGCCAGGGCCGTCTGGGGACTGACCGCGCCGTGTCTTTCAATCGTCCTGGCCGGGACATACGACAGGTCGATCTTGGCGGCATTGTGGTAAGCGATCACGCCTTCCAGGAAATACGCGGAGCTTCCGGGAACATTGGTCAAACGGTGGCCGATCAGACCGCCGCTGCATGATTCGGCCACGGCCAGCGTTTTTTTCAATCTTCGCAGCAGGCCGCCGACCACCTCCTCCAATGTTTTTCCGTCCTGGGAAAAGACGCAGTCCTTCAGCCGTCGGACCAGTCCGAGATTGAGCCGCCGGAGCTTGCGGGCGGCCTGAACGCGGCTCACCGCTGAAAAGGCCTCCAAATGGATCTCGATCTGCCCGGGATAAGCCAGGACGGTCACGCCCGGATCACCGCGCTTCGGATAGAGATCGGCGACCCGGGCCTCCACCGTCGATTCCGGAAGCCCCGTCGTTTTGAGGACTCGGCGGACGAAAAAGCCCCGGCGCTTCTTCATCAGGACCGCCCAGATATTGTCTTCACATATGGTCTTGAGCTCGTGGGGAGGTCCGGGAAGGAGAATGACCTGCTTTCCGCCGATCGTCAGCCATTGACCCGGGGCGGTCCCAGCCCTGTTCGGGAGGACCTTGGCGCCTTCGACGATATAGGCCTGTTTCTTGCTGCCCGAAGAAAGGGGGATGCCGCGGCTGCGCAATCGGCTCTCGATCGCGCCGAGGACGCTCTTGTCCAATCGCCGCTTCCGGCCGAGCGTCCTCGCCACGGCCGACGTGGTGACATCGTCCCGGGTCGGACCCAATCCGCCTGTGACCACCACCAGGTCAGTCCGCCTTAGGGCCTCGCCCAGCCGCAGCCGGAGGCGCTCGGGCCGGTCTCCAACAACCGTCTTGAAAACCACGGTCCACCCCAGTTCCTTGAGACGGGCGCTGAGATAGAGAGAATTCGTGTCCACGAAGTGGGAACCGAGGAGTTCAGTGCCGACGGCGATGATCTCGACTCTGCCGGGAAGCACTTTTTTCACTTCAGCCAAATGAACAGGTGGAGGACCGCCTTGGCCATCACGGCCGCGAGGATGTCATCGGCCATGATGCCCCAGCCGGCGGGTAGCCTCTCCGCCCTGTGGACGGGATAGGGTTTGACGATATCGAAGAATCGGAAAAGCAAGAATCCGGCAATGAGAAATGTCCACTCCGGAGAGACGAGAGCCAGAACGAGGAGTTGGCCGGCGGCCTCGTCGACGACGACGCGGCCCGGGTCGGTCCGCTTCAGCTCGGAGGAATAGAAAGAAGCCGCAGGGGTTCCCAGGATGAGCAGCGCCAGGAAAACCAAAAAGAGATACGGCCAACTTAGAGCATGGATCCAAAATCGGTAGATGAGGACGACCGCCAGGCTGGTCAGAGTGCCTGGAGCGATGGGGAAGAAGCCCAGCCCGAAAAAAGTGGCGATGACCCTCCAGATATATTTCATTCGATGAATCGACCGCGTAAATCATATCCTGCCGTTGAGATGATTTCAACCTGTTCGATCGCCCGGAGGGACCGGCCGCGGGGAAGACCGCCTTCGACCAGGACGACTCCGTCCACTTCAGGGGCTTGGAAACGCGCCCGGCCGACGATCAGAGCGCCGGCCGCCGCCACAGATGGGTCGATTAGGACAGCGAGCCGCTCATGAAGGTATTTCCTTTGGATCGAAGCGACGATCTCGGATTGGATGGCCATGATTTCTTCGCGGCGGCGGATCTTCGTTTTCTCCGGAACCGGGTCGCCCAAAGCGAAGGCATCGGTCCCCTTTTCCGGAGAATAGATGAAAACGCCCAGGTGATCGAGCCGTGCCTCCCGGACGAATTCCTTCAATCCGGCGAACTCGCGTTTCCCTTCCCCGGGAAAGCCGACGACGAGAGACGTCCGAATGGCCACGTCAGGGAGCGCTCGGCGGGCCCTCTCGATGAGCCGGAGGGCTCTCTTCCCTTCCATGGCGCGCTTCATCGCCCGCAGAAGGCGACGGTCGGAATGTTGAAAAGGGATATCCAGATAGGAACAGATCTTGTCTTCTTTCATGACGTCGAGAAGATCAGATGTGACCTCCTCCGGATACCCATAGAGCATCCTTATCCAGCCGATCCCCGGCACCTCGATCAGCCGGCGGAGCAACGCGACGAGACCGTCTTTTCGGCCTCGATCGCGGCCGAAATAGGTCGTGTCCTGGGAGATGAGGTTGATCTCCTTGACGCCGCGGGCTCCGAGTTTCCGAGCCTCGACGATGATCGAGGACATGCTCCGAGACCGATAAGGACCTTTGATCATGGGGATCGCGCAGAACGCGCATTCATGCGAGCAGCCCTCGGAAATTTTCAGATAGGCCCAGGAACGTGGAGTGGACAGCAGGCGGGGAGTTTCTGGCCCCAAAAGGAAAGTCTTCCGACCGCGGCGGTAAGGCCGCCCCTCGACGGCCTCGACAATGTGATCGAAGTCCTTGACACCCAGCCAAACGTCAACCTCCGGGTAACGCCGCTCCAAATCGGCCCGACACCTCTCCACATAGCAGCCGGCCACAAGGACAGTCTTATTTCTCTCCTTGAGTTTGAGAGCGAGGGCGCTCCTGATCGCCTCCTCGGCCTCATCCCGAGCCGGCCGGATGAATCCGCAGGTGTTGAGAATAAGGACGTCGGCCCTCTCGGGTCGGATGGTGAGATGATAACCCGCCCGGCGCAAGCACCCGAGCATCACCTCGCTATCCACCAGGTTCTTGGCGCAACCGTAGCTCGTGAGGGCGGCCGTGAGGCGGCGATGGGATAGCGGCATTCTCGTCGGACCGTCAAGGATACAGACGATAAAGTAGGCGGGGAAAGGGGATGGTCTCGCGGATATGCTTGATTCCGCACATCCAGGAAACCGTCCGCTCGACGCCCAGGCCGAACCCGGAATGAGGGCAGGCTCCGAACCGGCGAAGGTCCAGATACCATTCGTAGGCTTCACGCGGAAGCTGATGTTCCTCGAGGCGTTTCTCCAACAGCGAAAGATCGTGGATGCGCTGGCCGCCGCCGATGATCTCACCGTAGCCTTCCGGAGCCATAAAATCGACGCCCAGGACCAAGTCCGGACGAGCTTTATCCGGCTGCATGTAAAAGGCCTTAATTTTGGCGGGAAAGTGGGTGATGCAGACGGGGCCGGGCGACAGTTGCGAAATCAGCGTCTCCTCGGCCGCCCCGAAGTCCTCTCCAGGGGCCATGCCGGATCCCTTTTCCTGGAGCTTGGGGATGATGTCTTCGTAGGTGTACCGGACGAAGGGCTTGCTGATGGCCTCTAGAGGCTTGGGATCCCTTTCCAGGTCCTCGAGGTCGGAGCGGCGCCGCGAGAGCACTCTATCCACGATGAAGAGAACGAGATCGGTGCCCAGTTCGATCGTATCTTCGAGGGTGGCGAAGGCCACCTCGGGCTCCACCATCCAGAATTCGAGGAGGTGACGCCGGGTTTTGGACCTTTCCGCCCGGAACGTCGGGCCGAAACAGTAGACCTTGCCGAAGGCGGCGGCCGTGGCTTCATTATAGAGCTGCCCGCTCTGCGCCAGATAGGCCTTTTGGTCGAAATAAGCTGTCTCAAAAAGGGTCGTCGTGCCTTCGCAGGCGCTCGGCGTCAGGACAGGGGTATCCATTAAACGGAAGCCGCGGCCATCGAAGAAATCGCGGATGGCCCGGATGACCTCGGCCCGGACCTGGAGGACGGCGTGCTGTTTGCGCGACCGTAACCAAAGATGCCGGTGCTCCATCAGAAAAGCCGTGCTGTGCTCTTTGGGCGAGATCGGATATTCCTGGGCGATCTGGAGCGTTTCCATGTCCTGGACGCAGAGTTCGTATCCGCCCGGAGACCGTTTTTCCTCCCGGACAGCGCCGCGGACGATGACCGAAGATTCCCGGGTCAGGGCGTCGAACTGATGGAAAAGGGGGTGGTCTTTTTCGGAGCTGAAGATGGTCGCCTGAAGAAAACCCGTCCCGTCGCGGACGACGAGAAAACGAACCTTGCCGCTCGAGCGTTTATGATAAACCCAGCCCCTGATCTCGACGTCTTCGCCGCAGTGCCGCCCGATGTCTTCGATATAAACCCACTTCATGTTCAACCCATTATAGGCAAAGGCCGGGTCACGGTCAATGCGCGGCCGGTGCGCCGTGACCTGACCGTATCACAATTCGATGCCCATGCCCTGGAAATTGGGGGACACGATCCGGAAAATTGGGGACATCACCCATTTCTCTGGAAAGGGGATTGTGTCTCC
>JAFGRZ010000016.1 GCA_016934895.1 Candidatus Aminicenantota bacterium | reverse complement strand
GACCGAGGTTTTCCCTCCGAAGAGGAACGGGTAGCCGTCCGAGTAACCGGCGCCGAGGGTGGCCGCCCGCATTTTCTTTTCCGCCTTGAAGGCACGCAGATAGGAGAGGGATTCCCCCGGCGAAAGGTCCTTGATGAAGATCACTTTGGCGGAGAGTTTCAGGGCCGGCCTCAAGTCCAGCGCGTCCACTTTTCGCGTCCGGGCATTGGGATAATAACCGTAGAGCGTGATCCCCGGCCGGATCATGTCGAGGTGGAATTCGGGAGAATAGAAGACAGCGGCGCTCGAGGCGGCGTGTCTCCAGCCCAGGGAGATGCCCTTTCTTTTTGCGGCGGAGCAGATCTCGAGGAAACGCCTGAGTTGTTCCTTGTCGAACTCAGGATCCTCGGTCAATGTTGTGCATACCCCCTCGATCTTGAGATGCGCGAGCGAGGCGATTTTTTCGATCAAGGGAAGAGCCCTGTCTTGAAGGACACCGGTCCGGCCCATTCCCGTGTCGATGTCGATGTGGACCGGGGCGGGCCTGTCCAGGGCAGCCGCCGCCTCCTCGAGATAGAGCGCCTCCTCCGTATAAACGGACTGGCTGATGTTGCGTCCGACGATCTCGCGGCTGTCGCGCCGGTCGAATGGGCCGAAATTCAAAATAGGACACCGGATACCGGCCTCCCGCAGGGCTATGGCCTCCTGGAGCTTCCCGGCCATCAACGCTTCGACGCCGGCCTCTTCCAGGGCCTTGGCGACGGCGACAAGTCCGTGGCCGTAGGCGTTGGCTTTGACCACACCCATGACGGGCACCTTCACCCGCTTCTTGAGATGAGCCAGGTTCCAGGCGATGCGGCCGAGGTTGACGTCGATTCTCGGATCGGCCCGGCCGGAAAAAGCCGTCGGCGCGCTCTCCCCGGGCTCCTTTTGCCGCGGCCCGGCCAACCCCCCGTCCGCAGTACCCGCCGGAAAGCCCGCCGCGAGCGATCCAGCCCCGACCGTCTTCAGAAACTCTCTCCTCGTCATGAGTTGCGCTCCTTTTCGCGATCACTATCTCCTGTCCGGGGAAGTGAATATGTCGCTTCTCTCAGGTCATGTATTTTTTTCGAGCCGTCCATTGTGAGAAATGAGAACCGGGAGCCAAAGACTCAATTCCTCTCGAATTCCGCCCAATCGAGACGCCCGTTCCTTCTCAGGAAATGGATCGTCTGCGGCAGCGTCGGCAGCCCGGTCCTTCCGCCCGGTTTCGTGCACTTGATGGCCGCTACGGCGGCGGCGAATTCGGCGCATCTCCCGGTCTCCCAGCCGCGGGCGAGGCCGAAGGCGAAGGCGCCGTGGAAAGCGTCGCCGGCGCCGGTCGTATCCACGGCCTCCACCTTGAAGGCCTTTCCCCGGCCCTGGCCTCCGGGTGAGGAGTAGACGTATCCCTTGTTACCCAGGGTGATCATGGCCGTTTCCGGCCCCAGCTTGTGGATGGCCCGGAGAGCGCCTGGGAGGTCTTCGGCATGGCCGATCTGGGCGGCGAACATCCGGGGGGCGATGAGAACGGTGGTCTCACGGAAAAGCGCGAGGTTTTTTGGGGGAATCATCGTCAGGTCGGCCACGACAGGGATTCCCTTCCGGCGCGCCGTCCGGGCGGCTTCGACGGCCAGTTCCGGATAATAATCATCGACCAGAAGGACGTCGCAATCCTGGATACGGCCGAGGTCGGGGAGGACCGCGCCTTCCAACCCGGACGCAGCCTGATGGAAGATCGTCCTCTCTCCCGAACGGCTGTCCACATGGATGAAGCTGTAAGGGCTTTTGCCCTGCGGGATTGCGGCCACTCCCTCGAGCTTGATCCCCTCCGCGGCGAGTTCCGAGGCGACGCGGACCCCGACTTCATCGTGGCTGAGGAAGCTGAAAAGAAGACAGGAGGCACCCAGGCGGGCGCAGGCCACCAGGGCCGTGGCGACGAGGCCGCCGCCCTGCACCCGGCTCTCCTCAATCTGGACCGTCTCCCCCCACGGGATCCGGGGCGAGGAGAAGATATGATCCAGGCAGCAGACTCCCGCCCCGGCGATCTGCGGGACTGCTTTTCCGGGTCGCGCTTTCATCCGCTCGAACCTCCCAAACGATCCGGCCGGCGGCCAATCGGATTATATAACAAACGGACAAACCTATCGATAGAAAAACCAGGCCCAAAATTGCCGATAGAAAATTGTCTTTGCGAGCCGAAGCCGCGAGCGATGCGTGGCGGGAAGCGAAGCCATCCGGCCCTTTGGGCCGTCCCGAGTATAACGAGGGATCCCATCAAACAGTAATGAGATCGCCATGCACCCATTGGGTGCTCGCGATGACAGGGATAGCGTTTTCCTAACGGCAATTTTGGGATTCCTCCTCCAGTTTGACTTCCTCACGGCGGTGGATATATAAAAGCGAGACATATCAGGCCTGGAGGAAGACAAAGAGCACCGGGCCGCGAGCGCGGACGACAAGGAGCTTTCATCGCTGGAGAAGGATGGGTCGGCCAGAAGAATCCGGAGACTGAGCCCAATGGAAAATGCGCGACCGGAAGACAGCCTGGAACGGAAACTGGGCCTTTTCCCGGTGACCAACATTGTGATCGCCAACATGATCGGCGCCGGGATTTTCACGACCTCCGGGCTCCTGATGACCGGCCTCCGCGATCCGCTGCTGTTGCTGGCGCTCTGGGCGGTCGGCGGGGTGATCGCTCTCTGCGGGGCCCTTGCCTACGGGGAGCTTGGCGCGGCCATTCCCCGGGCCGGCGGCGAATACGCCTTTCTCTCACGTCTTTTCCACCCGCTTTTCGGATTCCTGAGCGGTTGGGTGTCGTTCTTCGCCGGATTTTCGGCGCCCATCGCCGCCTCGGCCATCGGTTTCTCGGAGTATCTGACCCGGGCCTTTCCGGGGCTTCTGAGCCTGGGCGTGACGGCCGGCTCGACTGAGGGCGTGATCGTCAAGAAAGCCCTCGCCATCTCGGTTATCCTGGTCTTCACGCTGATCCACGCCCGCGGCATCGAGGTCGGGGCCAAGGTCCAGAATGTCCTCACACTCCTGAAGGTTTTCCTGATCGTCGGTCTGATAGTCCTGGGATTCGCTTTGGGCCGCGGCGACGCCGGGAATTTCTCCCGGGGCGGCGGCTTCCGCTTCGATTTCGGCGGTTTCAAGACGATCGGGCTCTCTCTAATGTGGATCATGTTCGCCTACAGCGGCTGGAACGCCTCGGCTTACATCGGCTCGGAGATCAAGGACCCGCGCCGAAACCTGCCCCGCTCTCTCATCCTGGGGACGGGGATCGTCCTCGTTCTTTATATTCTGATCAACGCCTTCTATGTCTATGCAGTCCCGCCCGAGGAGATGGCCGGCGTCATCTCGATCGGCGGCCTGGCCGTGGGGAACCTTTTCGGCCCGTCTTTCGAGAGCGCACTGTCCGTTCTCATCGCCGTGGCCCTGTTCTCCTCGCTCAGCGCTTTCATCATCCTGGGGCCGCGGGTTTACTACGCCATGGCCCGCGACCGCTGCTTTTTCCCCTTCGCCGGTGTCGTCCATTCCCGGCACAAAGTGCCTTCCCGGTCCATCATGCTCCAGGGGTTAATCGCCTCTGTTTTGGTCCTGTTCGGGACGTTCGACCAGATATTGACCTATATGGGGTTTTCACTGGGGCTCTTTCCGATCCTTTCCGTTGTCGGGGTGTTCAAGCTCAGGCGGGAAGGGGTGGGAGGTTACCGGATGCCCGGTTTCCCGGTTATCCCCCTGGTCTATATCCTGGCCGGCGGCGCCATCCTCGTTCTGGGGTACTTCGAGCGGCCCATCGAATCCTCGGTCGCCCTGGGCATGGCCCTGATCGGAATCCCTGTCTATTATCTCTTCCGTCGCGGCCCGAGGCGGTTCTAGAGGAATTAGGACCTGACCAGACTGGGTTCGAAGAATCCAATAGATCCCTCATATTGAATTTTCGTATATCCAGAAAAAGCAAAGCGCGAAACCTCCTCTCCCTCGATGGGAGAGGGTCGGGGAGAGGGTGATAAAAGACAGAGTGGCTATCTTCACTTGTTTGTCTTTTCGCCAGCAACAGACTCAGGATCCTCCAGCTTGAGGCTCAAGCGGTAGCGGTAGCCCAGGTCCTTGGAGTGGAACTTGAGGGAGCGGATGACCCGGAGCTCCGGGTCGTTCCACTTGGCGATACAAGCGTATATTTCCCTAAATCCCATTTTCTTGGCGTAGTCGGTGACCGCCTCGTGGAGCCGGGTCGAGATGCCTTTTTTCCGGTAGGGCCTGGAGACGAAGGTGATCTGCATATAGAACTCGGCCGGGAGCCGGCCGGGCGGGAGCGGAAGAATGTCGTACATGGTGTCGATCTCGGGCGTTCCCAGTGAAGGGTAACCGATGAGATAGCCGACGACCTTCTTATCGACCTCGGCCACCCAGGTTTTGTACTTGTTGGCCGGGTTGAGATAGCGTTTCCGGTAATCCTCGAGGCCGGATTTGATCCTAGTTTTGAATTTCTCAGCCATCTCCGCTTCGAGCTCGCGGACGAGCCCGAGGACCGGCTCGAGGTCCTTGGGCCGGTATTCGCGGATGGTGACGTCGGGTTCCATGGTCGTTCTCCGTTGCGCCTTCTGCCCTGGCCATGTTCGACCGGGCGCCCACAAAACAGGCCGTATTATACATCAAAACCTGCTCTGCCCAGTCTAGGCTCAAGAGGTCATCTGAAGACCCTGCCAAAAATCTTGTTCCCTTACCTAGCCCCAAATCAGGATGCATCTCCGAATCCGTTATCACTGAATTGGCGGCTCCCTCCCCTCAATTCAGCGAAAACGAAGGCCTATAAGCGAGCGGTGTGGGCGGCAGTTCCGGATGGCACCTACGGCGGGACCCGGAGGAACGATTTCGGCTATCTCGAGGACGGGACGCTCCGCGGCGGGCGGAAATTCGCCGAACTCCATCTCACCGCCGACGTCCTCGACCGCACGGGCAGGTCGACGGGCGCCGACGGGATGACCATCGACGAGCCCGGGAATGTCTATGTCGCCACCTACGCCGGCCTTCAGATCTTTAACAACCAGGGCGGATTTGTCGGCATCGTCCATACGCCGGTTTTCCCGGTGGGCTGCTGCTTCGGCGGCAACGACATGAAAACGCTTTATCTCGTAGGCTACGACAAGGTTTACCGGATACGCACCAACGTGAGGGGGTTCCCATACCCTCCGTAATAGAAAATGGGGAGAGTCAAAGACCTCAAAGGCGAACGTTCGCCTTTGAGGCCGAATCTTTGAGAGCGGCTTTCATGATTTTCGCCTTTGATTTCAGGTCGGATCTTCTCACCCTTTCGTCTGCGATTTTCTTCTTCGCTTCATCGACCGCCATGTTGATTGATTCGACCGGCATTCTCGCGCAGACCGTGCAGTAGAAGCCCATCGAGCGCCCTTCGTTATAATCGCGGAGCAGTCTTTCCAACACGCCCTGTCTTTCTTTTTGCTCTTTCAGCCAATTTTTGAGGCCGGCTTCTTCGATTTGACGGAGGTTATCAGCCGCCGGGATCCACTCCCCGACTTTTCTTCTCAAAAAGATCTCACAACTCGAAATATCGCCGCATTCGGCGCACGTCTCAAATCCGTGTTTCTTGACGCAACAATTCCAGATGCTGCACCACGAATGTTGTTCACCCTGCTTGCATCCGATACATCGGCTGGGAGCCTTTGACTGAAACTTGCTGCATAGCCCACAATACAGGCCACAGCACCCGGAGAGATTCCTTTGTTTGTTGCTGATGGTGATCTGCATTTCTTCTTTGCCGGCCGGGCAAGATTTATGGCGCCCATTTGCGCCTTCAACCGTCGTGGAGAAGCATAGAGGAGGATATCAAACCCTGTCAAGAACGCATTGAGAAAAGCGCTCGCGGAGCATCGTCCATTGCAGTGATGGTTCTCATATTGACATTGTCTAATCTTCGAGGTATTATAGATGTACAATTGTGCAGTTAAGATGAAAATAATCGTCGATACTTCAGTCGTCATCGCTGTCCTGACCAACGAAAAAAACAAACACCGCCTGATTGAGCTGACCAAAGGAGCTGATCTTGTTGCCCCGTCATCGCTGCATTGGGAAGTCGGGAATGCCTTCTCCGCTATGTTGAAAAAAAAGAG
>JAFGRZ010000015.1 GCA_016934895.1 Candidatus Aminicenantota bacterium | reverse complement strand
GGCATCCTGGTGAGCCTGCGGGACGAACTCGAATCCGAGGGCTATGCTGTTTGCACTGCCGAAAGCGGGGACAAAGCGCTCGAGACTGCCAAAAAAGAAGGCCCGGACCTGATCATCCTGGACATCATGCTTCCTGTTTTGAACGGGTACGAGGTCTGCAAGAGGCTCCGGTCGCAGGGTGACGCCACCCCGATCATCATGCTGACGGTCAAGGACAAGGAAGTGGACAAGGTGCTGGGGCTCGAGCTCGGAGCCGATGACTACGTGACCAAGCCGTTCAGCCTTCGGGAGCTCACGGCCCGGGTCAAGGCGATGTTTCGAAGGACGGAGGAGCGGGCAAAGGACCTCACCCATTACACCTTCGGGAAGATCGCCCTCGATTTCAAGAAATATGAAGCAACCAAAAAGGGTAAAAAGATCGACCTGACCCCGCTCGAATTCCGGATGCTGAAGCTGCTCATCGAAAAAAGCGGGCAGGTCGTCTCCCGGGACGATTTCCTGGATCAGATCTGGGGAGAGGAGAACGTCTCGGTTTCCTTTCGGACGGTCGACAGCCACATCGCCAACATCCGGAAAAAGATCGAGGACGACCCGGCCAACCCGAAGCACATCCTCAGCCTCAGGAGCGTCGGGTACAAGTTCGCTGATTGACCGATGAATGGCGCTGAGCCCCGGGATGTCATTGCGAGGAGCGAAGCGACGAAGCAATCTCGCCAATTGGTTGCGATGAGTCTTCACCAGGTCTTGATACTTCCTGAACACATCCCGTTTCAAAATATCCTATATTTTGGCTGATGAAACGAGATGGAGGAACGTCATGAAAAAACAATCGAAATCGCTATTCCCCTTTTGCCTTTGCATTTTGGGAGTCCTTTTCCTTTTCAACGCCTTATGGTCGCAGCAGACAGCTGCAGAGATGTTCGAGAAAGCCCTTTACTTGGAAGAGGCTCAGGGAGACCTGCAAAAAGCAATCGGGGTTTACGAAAAAATCCTGGCGCAATACCCGGATGACCGTTCCGTCGCCGCCAAGGCCCAGCTCCATATCGGGCTATGCTACGAGAAGCTCGGGCTCAAGGAGGCAGAGAGAGCTTTCCAGAAGGTCATCGCGGATTATCCGGAACGATTAGAGGAAGTGAAAACCGCGAAAGAAAAGCTGTCCTTCATTCTCAGAACCCGATCCATCACCGGCGTGGCCGATAAGGGTCTGAGCGTCCGGTTACTATGGTCGGGACCTGACACGGACAGCGTGGGTAAGGCGTCCCCGGACGGGATGTTCTTATCCTATATAGACCATGAAAACGCGAATCTCTGTATCAAGGAAATCGCCTCCGGGAAAACGACCATTGTCACGACCAAAGAGCCGTGGGGAAAATCGTATGAATTCGCCGTAAGCTCATGTTGGTCTTTTGACGGGAAGCAGCTCGCTTATGGCTGGTTTAACAAGGATAACTCCATAGAATTGCGGACGATCGACACCGACGGATCGGACGTCCGGGTTCTCTATCAACAGAAGAACGAAATGGCATTCCCTATGGCCTGGTCTCCTGACGGCAGGTCCATCGCTGTCAGTCTCATGAGGGATTTCTACAAGAGCTACAATGTGTCTTTGATATCCGTCGAAGACGGTTCCGTGAAGGTCCTTAAAACGGCCAAGCTTCTCAAGACGGCGCCCAAGAACATGACCTTCTCGTCCGACAGCCGTTACCTTGTAGTCGACCTCCCGCAGGGAGACGACGATCCGAAGCACGACCTTTTCGCCTTCTCGGTCGACGGCCAGAAGGAGATGAGGATCTCCAAGCATCCGGCGGACGATTCCGTTCTCGAATGGATTCCGGGCTCAAATAATCTTCTATTTTTAAGCGACCGGACAGGAACACAGGATGCCTGGATCGTCGAGTTCGCGGACGGCCAGACTCGCGGGGAGCCCCGCCTGGTGAGGAAGGACCTGGGACAAGTCACTCCTCTCGGGCTCAGCCGCGAGGGTTCCTTCTTCTATCGCCTGGGATCGGAAATGACGGACATCGCCATCGCCTCGATCGACCTGGAAAAACAGGCCTTGGTCGAACCGCCGAAGATACTGCCCTTGCCCGTCGTCGGCGCCAATTACCATCCGCAATGGTCACCGGACGGAAAATATCTCGCTTATCTTTCGAACCCGAGGTCGGGACCCGGCGGGGCAAGCAAACCGGCTCTCTGGATCCGGTCCGCTGATACGGGCGAAACGCGTGAGATCACAACCAACCTCCAGAGCATCGCCCGTCCGTGCTGGGCTCCCGACGGCCATTCTCTCTTTGTCGTCGGGAACGACGGCAAGACCTTCCTGGGGATCTTTCAGATCCAGGTCCAAACGGGGCAAACGACCTTCTTTGTCGACAGCGAGCCGGGAGCGAACATCAAGTTTATTGCCCCGGCTCCGGACGGAAAGTCCGTTTATTACACCTACTTTGAATTCGCTAAAAAACGATGCCGCATCATGAGCATCGGCCTGTCAAACCGGGAGATCCGTGAGCTCTATCGGCAAGAGGCCCCGCCGGACATCGGGGGCCTGCGTATTTCTCCCGACGGGAAGAACCTGGTTTTCGGGACGATAGAGCCGGACGGATCCTGGGTCCTCGAAGCCTTCCCTCTGCCGGGCGGACCGCCTCGTAAGATTTTCAGCACGAAGGCAAACGCTTCTGGGGTCAGTACCGCGCCCTTTTGGGCTCCGGACGGAAAGCGCCTTCTATTTTTTATGGACGTTTCGAAAGGAAAGGACAAGAGAAGCGAACTCTGGTCTGTGCCTGTGGAGGGAGGAGGGCCACAGAGCCTTGGCCTCACCATCGACATGAATCCCAGATCCGTCAGCCTCCACCCCGACGGCCGGCGCCTGGCATTCTCCGTCAGCCAGCCGAGCGCCGAGGTCTGGGTCATGGAGAACTTTTTGCCCGTCGAGAAGAAATAAAAAAATCGTCTAATCTCAACTCAATCGCAACGTCTTTTTGTTGACTCGAGGTGTCCACCGGTATAACCTTCCTATCAGCTGGAGGCGGCGCGTGTCATGAGGCTGGATTGGCAAAGACGGGCAGTCATCTTCTTCGCCGCGTTTCTGCTGATCTTGAGCGCCGTCCTCGTTTTTTTCGCCGTCCGGGAGGCCGAAAGAGAGAAACTGCTCAAGGAGAGAGAGATCGAAGCCGAGAGGCAGCGGCTCGTCGAGACGATCGACACCCGGGCGGGATCGCTCGTCGGCGAAGCCGAAAGCCGCGTTCTTGAGGCCGTTGAGAAGGCCCGGGCTGATGAAGCGGGCGCCGGGGAACCATCCCTTACAATCGCCCTCTTGAAGGAATCCCTCACCGACATTCCCCTCGTCTCCGAGGTCTTTGTCGTCGATGATGAAAGCCAGATGGCCTTTCGAGGCGCCAAGCCGCTTTATCTCCTCCCGGGAGAAAAGCGGGGGCCGAAGGAAATCGTCCGTTCTTTGGTAAACGATGAACGCTGGAAACAGGCGGAGGCGGCGGAGTTCCGCTTTAGCGATCCTGCCAGGGCCGCCGCTCTCTATGGGGCACTGGCAACCAGGACTGCCGATCCGGCCTTGGATGCTCTCTTCCTCAACCGCCAGGCCAGGTGCTATGCAAAATCGGGACAGCACGAAAAAGCTCTGGCATCATACAGGCGGCAGCTTGAGATCGGCCTTCCCGACCTCGCTTCCGAGGGGATTCCGCTCGAGGTCACCGCTCTTTTCCAGATCGGAAATATTCTTCTTCAAAGCGGGCAGAGAGCGGAAGCGGCCGAGGCCTTTCTCGATCTCGATCAGGGGCTCGTCGAGACAAGGTGGCCTCTGACCAGGGATCAATTCTTCTCTTTCAAAAAATTGGCCGAGGGCCGCATCCAAACGGCTGTCGGAGAGTTGGAGGCCCCTCTCCGAGCGGAGTGGGACGGCCGGCTTGAAGATATCAAGAAAAGAGAAGCCAAACAGCTCGCCTGGACGGGGATCCTGGAGAAGGTCGGC
>JAFGRZ010000112.1 GCA_016934895.1 Candidatus Aminicenantota bacterium | reverse complement strand
CGAAATTCCCGATGGACCAGTCGATGAGGGCGAGGGCGGCCGGAACATTTTCTCTGAAGATGGGGCCGATGTCCGCCTCGGCGTTGAAGAATCCTCCGCCGAGCTGGTCGACGGGCGGAAGCTCGATGGTGAAAGCGGATATCCCGGCGACGCCGAAAGCCCAGTCGGTCGTATCGCCGTTGGTGAGGTAGAGAGAATCGCCGGCCCGGCCGAAGCCGTAGATCCGGCCGTTCACGGCCCGCATCAGATCCGACATCGAGGCCGCCAGGGACTCGAGAAGGCCGTCTTGATCGGTCGGCGCCGTCGTGAATCCCCAGGGATAAAGGATGACCTGGGAGTAGCTGTGATAAGAGACGAGCGCCTGGAAGTCCCTTTGAAAAAAGAGATCCCGGACGGCCCGGCTCTCAGGTTCGGAAAAGGGCGCTTCGCCGCGGTAGACATCCGACGCGGGCTCGGGGCTCGAGCCCCGGTCGTCATAGGCCCAGTTGTAGCCGTAGTTCCGGTTGAGGTCGACACCGTACGTCCCGTCCGGGTTGAGACGCCTGTTTTTGCGCCAGTAGCGGTAGAACCGGATGCTGTATTCCAGGCCGTCGGGATTGACGAGGGGCACGATCCAAATCTCGCTCAGATCGACCGCCCGGCGGACGACCGGGTCGGATGCATAATTCTCGAGCAGGAACCGGGCCAAAAGATAGGGCACCTCGACCGATATCCACTCGCGGGCGTGGTGACAGCCGAGAAAAAGGACCTCGGCTTCTTCCTCGTCCTGGCCGACGTTGTCGCTGATCTTGAGGGCATAGATGTTCCTGTTCTCCAGGCTGATCCCGATGGTGGAGAGCCGGGCCAATTGAGGGAAAGCATGCTCGAGGGTCTGGAGGTCGGCCTCGAGCTCGGCGGCGCTGTGATAATCGCCGTTGATTCCGCCCAGGATATGCAGCGGCTGGGGATCGAGAGCGGGGAACTTATGGGACTCTGAGAGATAAGGAATCCGGGCCTTATTCAGGGTGCGGATGTCTTCGGCGGCGGCCAGGATGAAGACCCGGCCCTCCCACTCGAAAAGAAGGTCCAGGCCGAGGGTCTGAAGCGCGGCGGCGAGGCCCGGCGCATTTGCCACGCTGACGATCTCGGGCCTTTCGGGAGGAGGGTGGGTTGCGGTGAGCTCCGGCTCCATTTCAGCGGAGAGAGTTGGGCGCTCTGCGCGGGGCGGCAGGCCGGCCGCGGCCGCAGAACAGAACCCCCAGGCGAGCGCAACGGCGAGCAAGAGCCGCAAAACGCCCAAATGCCCAACGACGGCCAAGCGCCCAAAGACGGGCAAACGCCCCCGCCTGTGTTTTAGAGCTGCCCGTTTTCCGGTCATGGCGCACCTTCTCCTTCCCCCTTTGATGGGGGAGGGTCGGGGAGAGGGTGTCGTCTCAAAATCTTGAGCGGGAGGCCTTCTGTTCATTGTCATTCCATGCTTTCTTATAGCCGGATGCCCAGGGACGCGGCGACCCTCAGGATTTTCAGGGAATGCCCGGAGCCGGACTCACGGCCGCCGAGCGCGCCGATATCGAAAACCACCATCCTCCAACGAATTCCCGTGCCGAATGTAAAATTCAGGTAAGCCGAGTTGGGTTCGCGCATCGGCTGCCGATCGTAGGAGATGCCCAGACGGAGGGGGATGGCGGCGTCCCGGCCGAAGAGACGGAGGCGAAGGGAATGCTCGCCGCCGGCGCCCGCCTTGAAGGTGTCGCGGAAGTCGCGCCGCTCGCTCTCTCCGAAGAACTCAGCCCGGTACTGTGACCAGAGAAAATAGACCATGTCGCCCGTGATCCGGAAGTTCTCGGAAACTGCGCAGCGAACACCCAAACCGGCCGCCCAGGGCTGACGATAGCCGTCGTCCGAAGCGGCCTCGATGGCGATATCCGTCCCGCCGCGCGGGGCCTGGTAGCGAAGCCGGCTTTGACCTTCGGTTTTCTTGTCATAAGGAGTCCGGACGACACAGGCCAGGTCGAGCCGCCCGGTCAGTCGAACGAGAACGCCGGCGTTGAGATAGAAACCGGAGAAATGTTGATCGACGAGATGGCTGATGGTGATGTCCTCGCTGAAATCCCGGTCGAAGACCTCGCGGTGAAGCGTACCCCGGACGAGATTGAAACCGATACCCGCCTGGAAGGAACGGCCGAAGGCGCGGGCGACGGCCAGGTTGAAATTGCGAAGGTATCCCGTTTGGCCGAAAGAGATCTCATAATAGGGGAGTCCCTGGAAATCGGCCCGGGCCGATGCGGCCGGCCGGTCGTAACTCTCGATGAGGGCTGCGGTCAGGGCGAAGGCCCAGCCTTTGGAACTGAAGCTGATGCCTCCGAAATCAAGGGCATTGAGGCCGATCGCCGGGTTCTTCTCAGTGACCAGGACGCCGGTGTTGACGATCGAATAGCGGTAAAGGGATGCGTAGGAATACGAGCCGTTGAGGCTGACCATGAACTTCGGGAGGGATGTGAGAAGCGCCGGATTGGCGATGGCGGCCGAACAATCATCCGCATGAGCGAGTTGGGTTTCTCCACGGCCGAGAGAAGAGGCGGTGGCCAGGCCGAAGGTGTTCCAGGACCGGAGCGGGGCCTCGTCTTCGTACTGACCGATGATAAGCTGGGCGGGGGAGGCCGCCGGGAAGGCCATCAGCGACATGATCGCGAGCACACATCGGAGGACCGGGAGAAGGGGAACGCCGAAACGAACCCGGATTGCGTCCATGGTTGGAGGTCGCCATTTTACCACAGCCGGGGACGTTCCCGAAAGGGACGCCCTTTTTTTCAAACCCAAGCTGTTCACTTTTCAGGTTTGGACAATACGGTCAGCGTCCCCCCCATGATTGAAAAATCGGGGGGCGTGTGCTATAGAGTATGTTTCTTTGGAGCCGGAAACGATGACTGAAAAGACTCCGAAACCGCGGATCAAGATCGCTTCGACGGGTTTCTACGCGCCGGAGAAGGTCTTGACCAACGCGGATCTCGAAAAGATGGTCGATACGACCGACGAATGGATCGTCAGCCGTTCGGGGATCAAGGAGCGCCGGATCGCCTCCGCGGAGCAGGCCACTTCCGACCTCTGCATCGAGGCGGCCGGCCGGGCCCTTCATAACGGGCGTCTCAAGGTCGAGGACATCGACCTCATTATTGTGGCCACCGCCTCGCCGGACACGCTTTTTCCCTCGACCGCCTGCTGGGTCCAGAAAGGCCTTCAGGCCAATCATGTCCCCGCCTTCGACATCAGCGCCGGCTGCACGGG
>JAFGRZ010000111.1 GCA_016934895.1 Candidatus Aminicenantota bacterium | reverse complement strand
TTGACGGTCCGGCCGACGACGTCGGTCCGCCCAAAGAGCTTGAGCGCCGTTTCCTCGGTTAGGACGAACGCTCCGGGCGAAGCGAGGGCGGTCTGCGCGTTCCCCGCCAGGATGGTATGGGTGAAGACGTCGAAGAACCCGGGATCGGTGAAATAGATGTCCGTGAGGTCGAATTTGCCCCCTTCGACGACAGCCAGCGGGGCTCCCCTGAGAAGGCGGACATAGTCCTCAACCTCCGGGATTTCCGCCGCAAAGGCCGCCGCCGCCGGAAAGGGGGCGACTGCCAACTCCGCAGAGGTTCCGCCAATCTCCTCGATCATGGCCAACCGGTAGATGCGGCCTGCCTTTTCATGATGTTTGTCGTAGCTCAACTCATCCTTCACCCAAAGCAGGATCAGCAGGCAGGCGGCCAGCCCGACGGCCAGTCCGGCGATGTTGATGAACGAGTGCGCTTTTTGATGGCGGAGCTTGCGCAGGGCGATCTTGGCGTAATTCCAGATGAGCGCGGGCATGAAGCGCGGCGGCTGCCAGGACGGCCGGGTTCGTAGGCGGGACGCGCTGCGGGCGCGGTAATATTCGCCGTCGAGGTCCTTGAGGCCGGAAAATTCCAAGGTGGCTTTCTGAAAGGCCGTCTCCTCGCCCAGGCCCCGCTCGACGAGATCATCGACCTTGTCGCGCAGGTGTCCCTCGAGCTCGGCGAGGTCGCCGTCCTGGGCGGCCTGGAGACCGCTGAGCGACCTTTTCCAACCGGCTATGGCCCGTTCCAGGTCGAACCCACCAGTGTCCTGATCTTTCAAGGATGCCATTGTTTTTCCCTTATTTCACCCCGGCTGCCATCTCGTCCTCGAGCAGCCGGCTGAAAAGGCGGCTGATCAAGAACCATTGCTCCTTTTCTTTTTCCTGTTCCTTCACGCCCTTGTCGGTCAGCCGGTAATACTTGCGGAGTCTTTTCTTCTCGGTGATTTTCCAGCTCGACTTGACGAAGCCGTCTCTCTCCATCCGCTGGAGGAGAGGATAGAGCATCGGCTCCGACCACTCCAGGTGACCTCCCGAGATCCGGCGGACGCTCTGGATGATCTGGTAGCCGTAGTTTTCCCCGCTTCTCAGGATAGTCAGGACGAGTGGCTTTGTGGATGCCGCGGCCAGTGTTTTCGAGATCATTTCTTACCTCATATGGCAGAATACCTAATTATTTTAGGTATGCAATATCCATGCCATTGTCGTCTCAGGCCACGACCGAAAAAGAGGCTTGATGACTGTCCGTAACAGGACGACGGATGTTCAGAAACGGGCACTCGGTTCCGGCCATCTCGTTCCGCTTGAAATGTCTCGACTCTGCTGCGTCGTCTTCCGTGCGCCTAACCTTTCCGGCTCATCGTTCGTTATGATCTCAGCGTTCAACCGGGATAAACGGGAGCTTCCGTAAAAAGAATTTACAGGAGCGAAAAGAAATTTACGGACGGGCGGCATTTCTCGAAGAGAAAGACCTCAGCAGGTTTGAGGCGCTTGTGAGGAAGAGGGAGTCCCTGCTGAAGTCTATCTATGAGAGAAGAAAAGGTGAAGGATGGCCTTTTTTCTGGGGAAAAAGCGTTCGGCTCTCTTTGCCTTTTTCATCGCTTCTAGCCCAGCAAAAGAAGGAAAACAATCACGGCAGCCAGCAAAAAAATGATTTTTACCACTGCTCATGCCTCCTTCGGTAACTCCTTCGCACTTACAGCAGCAAATTTCGTGCCAGCTGCCCATCGCCCAGCAAAAACAAAAAACAGCCGCTCCGCCGGCCCTCCCTGGTAAGAAAACTCAGGTGCGGTGGGCGGCGAGGGTCCGGACTCCCTCCAGCAGGTGGTCGATATCCTTTGTGGTGATGTAGTAATGAGTGGACACCCGGACTCCATAGGTCCCGGCGTCTCTGTTGCCGATTGTCCGGACCACGAGGTTGTATTTTTCCCGGACGTAGTCGACAATCCTTGCCGGATCGACGCCCTCCACCGAAAAGGCGGTCAACCCTCCTGAAAGGTAGGGATCCTCCGGGGTGTGGATCTTGACGCCGGGAACCTCCCGCAGTCCCTTTTTCAGGTAGGCGGCGAGGGTCTTGATCCGCCGTTCGATCCGCCGCCGGCCGATGGCGTTCTGGAAATCGAGGGCCTCGCCCAGGGCAAAAATGAGCGCATCGGCATCCTGGCCGTGGCATTCGAACTTGCGAGCGTCCTTGTAGACGTCCCAGCCTCCGGTGACGATCGTCGGCCAGATCTTATCTTGAGCTTCCTTCCGGATAAAAAGGAGCCCGATGCCCGTCGGCGCTCCCATCCACTTGTAAGGGCTCGAGGCGAAGAAATCGATGCCCATCTCCTTCATGTTCATGTCGAGCATGCCCAGACCGTGGGCGCTGTCGCCCAGGACCAGAACGCCCTTCTCGTGGGCCATCCGGCTGAGCTCCTTGAGAGGAGAGATAAGCCCGGTGATGAAGACGGTATGGCCGAGGCTGAGGATCTTGGTGCGTGGAGTGATGGCGGCGGCGACGGAGCCGACGACTTCATCGACGCTCCTTGTCGGCAGCCCGAGCGGGACCTCCTTGATGACGATCCCGTGTCTTTTCTCTTTGAGTCTCCAGGGATGAATGGCACCGGGGTGTTCCATATTGGAAACAACAACCTCGTCCCCTTCCTTCATATCCAGCCCGGCCGTCACAAAATTGATCCCCTCGGTCGTGTTGTGGGTGAGCACAATTTCCTCGGGAGAGGCATGGACAAAAGCGGCCAGCTTCGTCCGTGTCTCCTCCCGGAAAGTCGGCAGGAAGTTATAGACATCGTAAGGATTTGTGGCCTGGATCTTGAAATACCTCATCAATGTATTGAAAACGGGCTTGGGCATCGGACCGACCGTCCCGTTGTTCATCATGACGAGTCCGTCCTCAAACAAGAAGTGCCTCCTGATCCCGTCCCAGTAGAGGCCGTCCGGCGAATCATCCCCGATGTATTTCTGGTTCAGAGAGGTGATGCTCTGGTAGACGGCGGCCGTCGCGTTATCGAGAGCGGCAAGCGTCAAGGCCGATCCGGCCAAATATTTGAAAAAATCCCGTCGGGTCAGGCCGCCGCAATCCGCGCCGGTTCCGGCTTCCCGGTTGTCTCCGTGTCCGCAGCTCATGATGGACCTCCTTTACCCGCCTATTCTATTTTTTCACGGCGAGCTCTGTCAAACGAGATGGGGCTCCGTAACGAAAAGTGCGGCAAAAAGAAGAAACGGATTTTCGAGACGGGACGCTAGGCGGTGGCCTCCTGGGGCTGGAGGAGATATTCGATCGAACGGGTGAGAGATTGAAAATCGAGCGGCTTGGAAAAGAAATAACCGATTCCGAACCGGCTGAGCTCTTCGACGGAAACGCAGTCGGGATGAGCGGAGATGAGAATGGCCTCTCCGCGGAATCCCATCTCTCGAAAGCGGGCGATCATCTCCAGGCCGCTCAGACCCGGCAACTTGAGGTCGGCGATGATCAGGTCGAACTTGCCGTTCTTGAATTCGCGCAGCGCCTCCTCGGAATCTTTGGCCAGAAAAACCCGGTACTGTTTTTTGAGCATGAGGAAGAAGGTCTTCCGGATGGACTCATCATCATCGACAACGATGATCTTTTTCTCTGCCATATCTGTGACCTCTGTTCATTCCTAAAGTAAGCAGATTTCGTGCCAAATCGGCTTTGTCGGGCTCAGGCCGGATATGAGGAAAAAGCCGGAATCCCCTCCCCCCTGCTCAAGAATGTTTACAGCCCGTTAAGTTCGTTTACAGGGGCCGGCGGCTACGCGCTCGGGAGATTGACCTGGAGCTTGAATTCTCTGATCTTTTTGTCCAGAGTCGGTCGGCTGATCCCCAGGATCTGGCTGGCCCGGGTCTTGCTCCCCTGGACGGCGTCAAGAACATGCTGGATGTAATTACGTTCCACCTCACGCAAGGACACCAGCTCGCCGGAGTAGATCTTTCTCTCCCCCGAATCCAGCGGGAGGTTTTCTTTCAGGACGATATCTCCCTTGGCAAGGATGACGGCCCGGGTGAGGGCGTTCTCGAGTTCCCGGACATTGCCCCGCCAGGGCATCTCCTTGAGGAGGCCCATCACTTCGGACGGCACTTTCCTCACGGTTCGGCGCAACTCCCGGTTGATTTTCTCCAAGAGATAGGCCACGAGCTCGGGGATATCCTCCTTGCGTTCCCGAAGCGGCGGCAGGAAGATCTCCACCACCTTTAAACGATAGTACAGGTCCTCCCGGAACTTGCCCGTTTCAATGAGGGCCTTGAGGTCATGGTTGGTGGCCGCGATGATCCGGGCTTCCGTCTTCAGGACCTTTTCCCCTCCCACCTTCATGAAATCCCGTGTCTCGATGACCCGGAGCAGCTTCGATTGCAGATTGGGAGAGACGTCCCCGATCTCGTCCAGAAAAAGCGTCCCCTTGCCGGCGATCTCGAATTTCCCTTTGGTTTCGGCGACGGCGTCTGTGAAGGCGCCCTTAGCATGGCCGAAAAGCTCGCTTTCCAGCAAGGTGTCGGATATGGCCGAGCAGTTGATCACGATGAACGGTTCGTCCCGGTAGGGGCTATTGTAATGGATCGCTTTGGCGACGAGCTCTTTGCCGGTCCCGCTTTCCCCCTGGATCAGGACGTTGGTCCGGGTGTTGGCCACCGATCCGATCAGCTTGAACACCTCTCTCATCTGGGGCGACCGGCCGATGATGTTGTCGATCGTGTATTCCTTCTGCCTTTCCTCGACGAGATAACTGACCTTCTCTTCCAGAGCCCGGACCTGGAAAGTTTTGTTCACCGTCAGATCAAGATCGATGAAATTGAGCGGCTTGACCAGGTACTCGAAAGCGCCGAGTTTGATGGCCTCGACCGTCGTTTTCATGTCATCGTAAGCCGTCATCATCAGGACATAGCTCTTTTGGCGGATGTCTTTGATCCTCCTCAGGACCTCAAGGCCGTCGACATCGGGAAGGCGGACATCCAGGATGACGAGGTCCGGATTGCACTCTTGGAACTTCCGGACCCCCTCCTCCCCTTCCTCCGCCACCTGGACGTCAAACCCCTGCTTGGCCAGGTGCCCGGACAGGGTCTTTCGGATCAGCGGATCGTCATCAATGATCAGGACGGATCTCATGGCTCCACCTCACAGGGAATGCGTATCTCAAAGGCCGTCCCCTTCCCTTTCTTCTTGACGACCTTGATCGAGCCCATGTGCTGCTCCACGATCTTGCGGGCGTTGCTAAGGCCCAGCCCGAATCCGGACGGCTTGGTGGTGAAGAACGGCTCGAAAATGTTCTCCCAATCCTTCTCCGCGATTCCGCAGCCGTTGTCGGAGATCCGGATCCGGATCTTCTTGACGCTGTTTTCCTTGGCGAGAGAAACGGCCAGGGCGATCTTCCCCCCCTCATCAACGGCCTCGACGGAGTTCCGGAGAATGTTCAGGAAGACCTGTCTCAGCTTGTCGCCGTCGACCACCACGGCGGGCAGGTCGGAGGGGCAGCTCCTCTCAAGGACGATCCTCTTCTGCTGGAAGATGTTCCGCAGGATCTTCAAGGATTCATCGATGATCTGCTGGATCGAGAAGCGCTCCAAATTCAGGTCGGAGACACGGGTGAAATTGAGCAGCTCCTTGATGAATTTTTCGATCAGGCCGATGCCTTCCTGAGAGATGTCGAGGTGCTCTTTCTCTTCCTCGCCCAGGCTTTCGTTCTCCAGAAGTTTTTGGATGTTGAGCTTGACCGAGGTCAGAGGATTTCGGATCTCATGGGCGATGGTGGCCGAGATCCGTCCGATGGAGGCCAGTTTCTCGGCCTGGATGAGTTTCCGGTTGGCGTCCTCCATCCTTTGGCGAGTCTCGAGCAGATCCCGGGTCATCTCGTTGAAGCTCCGGGCCAGGCCCCCGATCTCGTCCCTGGAGCGAAGAGGAATCGTCTGAGAGAAATCTCCCCTGGAGATACGGCGGGTTCCTTCGACCAACGTTTTCATCGGCCCGGTGATCCGCCGGGCCAGCAAGCCCGCACCGACCAATCCCAACAGAAACCCGGAGCAACCGATCAGGATCAGCATCCAGCGGGTCCGGCGGATCTCGCTGTAGATTTCCTCGAGCGAGAGTCCGACCTTCACCGACCCCCAGTAGTCGGGCTCGGGAGATCCTCCGGCAAAAACGGGGATTTCGATCTCGATGAGGGGCACGGAGCGTCCGTTCAGGGTGAAATCCAGCCTCCTGTCGACCGAGAGATTTTCTGTGACCCTCACAGGCAGGCGGCTGACCTTGATGTCTTCGGCATCTCCGGCCAGGCCGGCGGAGACGTAGAGCTGCCGGAAGCGGTCGAAGATAACGACATAGATCAGCTGGTCATTCAGCTCGCGGTCGATGTTGGTCTGGATCCCCGTTGAATCCCAGAACTTCAAGCCTTCGAGGTTCAAGTCGGCGATGTTCTGGGCTTTCAGGATGCCGCGGACTTTCGATTGCTCGAAAATGGTCCGCACCTCCCGACGTTCGACCAGCAGGAGGATGGAGCCGACGATGAAGATCAATATGAAAGTGATGGCGAACATGAAACGGGTGTAAAGAGATATTTTCAGGCCCGCCTGTGCGAATCTCATCTATCCAGCCAGATGTCCTTTGCATCGAGATAGAAAAACCCGAGCGGCGGGGCTTTGATCCCCCGCACGTAAGGTTGAACGGCCAAGCGGTGCTGTCTGAAGTAAAGGGGAACGGCCGGCATGTCGGTCAAGAGCAATTTCTCGATCTTGCGGAAGAGGGCGATCCGGGCCTTTCGGCTTTGCTCGATCTCGGTCGCCTCGGCCAAGGCATCGAGTTCGGGGCTGGCATAATGGAGGATGTTCTGATTCAAGACGGCGTCCGATTCAAAGAGAGGGAGGATGATATTCTCAGGATCCGGAAAATCCAGGCTCCAGTGCAGGAGCATCCCATAGGGCTCTCTCGAGGCCTTGATCTCGTCATAGGTCCGGTAAGTTTTTATCCTCATATCGATTCCAATTCTTTCCAGTTGATCCTTGAGCACCCCGGCGACGATACCGTCTCCGTTCCTTTGATCTTCGTGGAGGAAAAAGTGGATCCGGGGAAAGGCCTCTTCTTCGGAAAATCCGGCTTCGCGGAGTATTTTCCTCGCCGCTTCGGGATCGAACCCCTCTTCATCGGCCGGATAGAATCCCGGGAGCTTGGGCGGAATGAAATTGTTGGTCACCCGGGGCTCCGAGTCCAAACGGAAGGCGGCCGTGGCGATTTCTTTTTTGTTGATGGCCAGGGAGATGGCCCGACGGACGGCGCGACTGTCCAAGGGAGGCAAGTGACAGCTCATCATCAGGAAAGCCGTGGCGAACGTCGGCCCCTCCAAGACCTGGATGTCCCGGCCCGCCAAACGTTCTGAAGAATAGGGGATGATGTCGACCTCTTCATTGAGAAACTGCTCGACTGTGAAATAGGGGTTGAATTCGATCGCCTCGATATATGGCTTCCTGAGAAAGTATTCATCGTTCCTTTCCAGCTTGACGCCGACGATGTCCAACCTGGAATCACGCAACCAGTTGGCGAACTTGAAAGGCCCGGTCCCGGACGGCCTCTGAAAAAAACCCCGGCCCTGACGCTGAACGAGATCACGGGGAAGGATCTTGCAAAAATCCATGCTCAGGAGATAAAGGGCCGAGACATAGGGGTTTTTCCACCGGATCTCGAAAGTGTACTTATCCCGCGCTCTGAATCCTTCCACACCGGAAGCCCTGCCGTCCCTGTATTCCTGGGCGCCGACGACCTTGGCGGTGAAGAATTGATAGTAGGGGCCTTCGCTGTCCGCGCTGACCAGACGTTCGAGCGAGAATTTGACGTCCGCGGCCTCGAGTTCCCGGCCGTGGTGAAACTTCACGCCTTTCCGGAGGAAAAACGTGTAGGTCCGGCCGTCGTCCGAGATCATCCAATAATCGGCCAGAATGCCGACGATCCCCATGCTCCTGTTCAAACCGACGAGGCCGTCATAGATTTGGTTCAGGATGAACACGTGGGCCCCGTCGGCCGGATCAAATCGCGGCTGAAAAGGATTGAGGGTGAAAGTGCGCAAACGCAATGTTCCACCGGGTCGCGACCTCAAGACCGGCGACTGAACGGGACGTCTCTGAAAGGCCAGGACAAGAGCGGCCATGGCTAAAAAAATGGAGAGGGCGGTTCGGCACCGGCGTGCAGGCATCGGATTTTCCCTCATAATAGAAAAGAACGCATCGGAATGCAAATCGAGCAAGTTTTATGCCAGATGAACAGGCCAATAAGTAATTGATATAGAGATATTTAGCGGCAGTCGGCTGGTTTACGACAACTCCTTTATGTAAAATTCCTTTACAAAACCATGATCGATCTCCCGGATCGTCGTTCGATCAATCCCTACGTATATATCTTTTGGATCAGAGGATTGAGGCGGGTCAGAAACTCATAGTGGGAAACTCCGGCACTTCCGGCAACTTCATAGGCTGTGATTTCCTCACGGCCGTCGCGGCCGATGACCGTGGCGACATCGCCGCCGCGGGCACCGGCGATACCCGTCAGATCGACGACAATCATGTCCATGGAAACCGTCCCCAGCACTTTGGCTCTTCTCCCTCTGACCAGAACCTCTCCGGTGCGGGAAAGGCTCCGCGGGAAGCCATGCCAGTAGCCAATGGGGCATACGCCGACCCTGGAATCGCGCTTCAAAGTCTCGGTCTGGTCGTAACCGATGCCCAGGCCTTTCTTCAGGCTCTTGACTTCGGAAATGATCGTGCGCCAGGTCAGCGCCGGCTCGAGGACGATCTTTTCATCCCAGGCCCGTTTCGTCTCCGCGGAGGGCCAATGGCCCATGAGCCCGATGCCGATCCGGGCCAATTCATAAGCCGCTTCGGGATAGTTCAGCAGCCCCGCCGTCGCGCAAGCATGCCGGATCGGCCGGTTCAATGGGACTTCGAAAAGAGCGCAGGCTTTTTCAAACTCTTTGATTTGGCTGTGTGTAAATTCTCTGTCGGCCGGGTCCTTGGCGGAAGCGAAATGGGTATAGATGCCTTCGACTTCCATTCGCCCGCTCTGCCTCCGGATAAGGCGCCGGGCGGCTTCCCATTGAGACGGCAGCAATCCCTGCCGGTGCATCCCGGTATCGAACTTAAGGTGGATCCGGATCGAGCGGGAGCCTTGAAAAGCCGCCAGGGCGCGGAGGTTCTCGAGGCTGGAAACCGTCAAGCTGATCCGGTATTTCCCGGCCTCCCCGAACCGGACGGGGAGAGTATGGCCCAGGACAAGAATGGGCCTCCGGATCCCTTTCTTTCTCAAGGTTACGGCTTCGACGATCGAATCCACGCCGAACCAGTCCGCGCCCATCTCTTCCAAAACGGGCGCAAGATCATAGAGCCCGTGTCCGTAAGCATTCGACTTGCAGATGGCCATGATCCGGCAGCCGGGCGGTAGGAGGCTGCGGAAGACAATCAGGTTGTGTTCGAGCGCGCCTCGGCTCACCTCAATCCAGGTCCGGACGGAGCGGCGGTCTATAGGAGATTTCATTTTCTGATCCCTGTTTATAGCGCAACCGCCCGCAAATCGCAATTCGCCAACCAACCCCCTCCACCTCCCCGAATCGATTTGACTTCGTACCAGGCGCGCGATATATTGGCTGCCACTTCTTGAAGCATCCGCGGAAAATCTCATCGGCGGACGGCTTTTCGGCCAGAGACTGCGCAAGAAACGATCGGAGACGACATGAGGAGCGCTCAGATGAAGGAAATCGGTCTTTTTCTCCTCGTCATCGCCCTTTGGACGTCCGCTCAGGTCCTGCTCAAGTGGGGGCTGGCCGGATTCGCCGGCCAGAAGGCCGACATTCGCTTTTTTCTCCGGGCGCTCGGCCATTGGCCCGTGCTGGCCGGAACCCTTCTTTCCGCCGGCGGCGCCCTGCTCTGGCTGGTCGTTCTATCCCGTTATGAACTGAGTTATTCCAACCTCATGGTCAGCTTCATGTACGCCCTCATCGTCATCGCCTCGGCGGTCATCTTCAAAGAGCAGATCTCCGGTCTCCGCTGGCTGGGCGCGTTCCTGATCATGCTGGGGGTATTCCTGGTATCCCAGACACGTTGATCGGCCCTTCCCTTCAGCGATATCGCGCCGCGATCCGGTCGACCTCGAGTTTCTCCCGGAGAAATATCGAGGATTCGGTCCCGTAGATCCATTCCTTGAAAAAGACGTCCAGGCTTCGGCCGGAGGCTTTTTCGGCAAACGTTTGGAAGTCCCGGAAATCGGCCGGCCGGACCCGGTACTCCCGGAGAAAACCCGAAACGACCGCCCGGAAGGCCTCGTCGCCGACGGCATGATGAAGGACATACAGAGACCAAGCCCCCTTGGTGTAGGAGTTGCTCCCTCGCTCTTCCTTCCAGTAATCGGCGATGGGCGTCGAACAATCGGCCTCGTCTCTCTCGCATGCTTGGAGGAAGCGGTCGCGGCGCCTTTCCATATAATCCAGAAACGCTTTTTCCCCTTCGAACTCCCTGATCGCCAGCCCCTCGAAGTAGGAGGCGAAGGCCTCATCGAAATAGCGGCAACGCTGGACGGCGGGTTTCACCCGGGCGTTCCAGTTGTGGGCGATCTCGTGGTAAAGTTCGGACGTCCTCTTCACGTCCCGGAAAGCCGCCGCGGGCTGCAGGATGTAAAAGTCCGAGGCCTGCCCCCCCCAGCCTTCCGGGACCTCGATAATGGTGAACCCCGGCAAATCGCCGAGCTCGCCGAACCGCCCCGCATAAAAACGAAATGACGTCTTGGCCGTTTCGAGAATGCGCGGCGCTTCGGCCTCATCGCCGGGGATCACATAGATGCGGATTCCGGCGTCTTTATCTTCGACCACTTTGAACCCGGCGGCGGCCACGTCCACGCGCCATGTCGGTTTGAGGCTCTCAAAGACGAAGACCCAAGTCCCGGCTTTTTTCGCGGTCTCGACGGGCCGTCCCCCGCAGGCCACGACGAAGCCGTCCGGGACCTCCGCTTCCACCCGGTAGGTGAACTGCGAGCGAAACGCAGCGATCTGGCTTCGAAAAGAGGGCCGGGAGAGCACCGGGTAGGCGAGTGAATCGGGCCGGAGGAGGCTGTAGTTCTCGTC
>JAFGRZ010000014.1 GCA_016934895.1 Candidatus Aminicenantota bacterium | reverse complement strand
TCCTTCGCTCTTCTCTCCTTCCGGAGAGAAACCGTGCCCGCTCAGTCGTCGATGGGCTTCCGAACCAATACCCCTCGCCTTGGTGATGGCAGGTGTTCGTCAGCCCGTTCGGTTCCCAAAGGTCCATGACCGTAGACCCAAACGCTAAAGTTAGGTATAATATTATCTTATGCCGATATACGAGTATATATGTCAGCAATGCGGGAACGGCTTCGAGACGCTCGTCCGCCTGGGAGGCGAACAGTCAGTGAGCTGCGCGGAATGCGGGAGTCCGGATGTCCGGAAGCTCTTTTCTTCTTTCGGGATCGGCGGCTGCGGAAGCCGCCTCAAAGCCGCTTCGAACTCGTGCACTTCTTGCACGGGCAAATCCTGCAGCACCTGCCGCTGACCGGAGCTGCAGAAGACGAGGGCGCCGTCCTAAGCGTAGAACTCCCTGATGGTTTCGACGATATAATCCTGCTGCTCGGGGGTCAATTCGGGATAGATCGGCAAGGCCAGGACTTCCCGGGCCGCTCTCTCCGAGACGGGGAAATCGCCCTTCTTGTATCCGAGGTCGGCGAAACATTTCTGCTGATGAAGCGAAAGAGGATAGAAGACCGAAGTCCCGATACCTTTGGTTTTCAGACAAGCCTGGAGTCTGCCTCTGTTCTTGACCCGGACGACGTATTGATGATAGGTGTGATAGTGGCGCGCTCCGCAGCCCTTGTAAACGGCGAGGGGGGGCTTGACCAAGCCAGAGCCTTCGAGTCCGGATTCTGCGAATTTCCGAGTATAATAGTCGGCCCGAGAGCGGCGTTTTTCCTGCCAATCGTCCAGGTGTCTAAACTTGACGCGCAGGATGGCGGCCTGGAGGGCGTCGAGCCGGAAGTTCCCGCCCAATATCTTATAATGATACTTGGCGATCCCTCCGTGGACGCGGAGCATCCGGAGTTTATCCGCCAAGCGGGCGTTGTCGGTCAACACCATCCCGCCGTCCCCGTAGCCGCCCAGGTTTTTCGAGGGGTAGAAGGAAAGCGTTCCGGCGATGCCCATCGTTCCGGCTCGCCGCAGCCCGTTTCGGCCCGGGTACTCCGATCCGATGGCCTGAGCGGCGTCTTCCACGATCCAATAACCGCCCTTCCCGGCCAGCTTCAAAAGAGGATCCATGTCTGCGCATTGCCCGTAAAGATGAACGGGCAGGATGGCCTTGACGCGGAGGCGCCGACGCTTTTTTGAAAGGGAGTTGAGAACCTCCTCGCAGCTCGCCGGGTCGATATTATAAGTCACCGGATCGATATCGCAGAAAACGGTCCGGGCGCCGAGACGGGCGATCGCTCCGGCCGTGGCGAAGAAAGTGAACGGTGTCGTGACGACCGTGTCGCCCGGCCCGATGCCGAGGGCCATGAGCGAGATGATGAGCGCGTCCGATCCCGACGATACCCCGATGCCGAATCGCGCGCCGCTCGAAGCGGCGATCTCCTCTTCCAGAGCGGCGACTTCGGCTCCCAGGATGAAGTTCTGGGAAGCCATGACGCCGAGCACCTTCTCGTTGATCTCTTCTTTGATGGTTTCATACTGGGCCTTCAAGTCGAGCATCGGGATATTCATCGTGGTTCTCCTTATGGTTGAACTTTCTTGAGTTTTTTCTTTTCGATCATCAGCTGCCCCTGGTAGGATACGTAGCTCATCAAGATCAGCACCCGTTCCCTGTCGCCCAGTTCCCTCTGGAAGAGGCCGCGGAGCCCCTTGAGCGCCCCTTCAGCGACCTCGATCTCGTCTCCGACCTGGGGTTCGAGACCGTATTTCTCGAGTTCGATAAGTCCCCCCACCTCCCTGGCCTTAAGCTCCTGGATGACCTCCGCCGGGATGGGAATCGGGCCCTCCCGGTTTCCGACCACCCGCTTGACGCCTCGGGTGTACTTCACCATCTGGTATTGAGCGGGAAAATCAAAGGCAAGGAAGCCATAGCCCGGGAAAAATGGCCGAGTCCGGTTTTCAACACGGTAAACCGGATTATAATAGGTGAAGCCTCCCTCGGCGAAGAGTCTCTCCACCTGGAATTCCTTCTTGGGCCGGGTGTTGATGACGTACCAGTTGGCCATGATGCTCAGTCGAGGAGTCCGGCGGCCCTGTAGAAACCGGGACGCCGGTCATGGAGGAAGTGACGCTGGGCGTATGAGCGCGGGATTTGGTCCAGATCGCACTCGGCATGGAGGATGGTATCTTCGTCTCGGGGAGCGCGGCCGATCACCCGGCCGTCAGGATCGACGACGAACGACTCGCCGGCGAAATGGTTGACCTCCTCCTCCCCCACCCGGTTGACCAGGGCGGCGAAATAGCCGTTCTGGAAGGCGGCAACCCGGAGTTCCGCCTCGAAAAGGCCCGGGGTCCATTCTCCGGCCACGCCCGCCTGAGGGACAACGACGAGCTCGGCGCCCTGGAGGGCGAGCAAACGCATGTGCTCAGGGTAATGGCGGTCGTAACAGATGGCCACTCCGATCCTGCCGATGCCGGTTTGAAAGACGAAGGCATCTTTATCGCCGGGCGCATAATAGCCCCGCTCGTGGAAGCCCGGGCCCTCCATGATCTGGACCATCCGGGCGACTCCGAGGATACGGCCGTCGATGTCGATCACGGGAGAGGAGTCATAGGTTTTATCGCCGTCGCGCTCGAAAAGGTTAAGGACAGTGACCACACCGTGCTCACGGGCCAGCTTCGAAAAGAGATCCGTCGTCGGACCGGGAATGGGCTCGGCCAGAGCCCGCGTGTCCGCTGTCGCCGGAGATTGAGGGAGAAAACGGAGAAAGGACAGTTCGGAGAAGGCGATAAGAGAAGCGCCGGCTCGGGCGGCTTCCCGGAGAGCCTCTACACCTCGGCGGATGTTGTTTTCGCGGTCCGGGGAGGCGTGCTGCTGGACGAGGGCCACGTTCATTTTTTTGCTCTGGCAGCGGCTATGGCTTTTTCGATTTCCCCGGCTTTCTTGGGGATGGGTTGACCCAGAACCCGCCGCCCCTGCTTGGTGACAAGAACGTCGTCTTCGATCCGGATACCGGTAAATCGCCTGTACTCTTCAACCCTGGGATACTGGATGAACTGGGTGAAGCGTTTTTCCGCCTTCCAGCTGTCGATGAGGGGGGGGATGAAGTAGATCCCGGGCTCGACCGTGAGGACGAATCCGGGCCTCAGTTCTTTGGCCATCCTGAGGTAAGCCAGTCCGAATTGCCGGCTTCTCTTCACGGTCTCGTCGTAGCCGACGTAATCCTCTCCCAATCCTTCCATGTCGTGAACGTCGAGCCCGATCATGTGGCCGAGGCCGTGGGGGAAAAAGAGCGCGTGGGCTCCGGCGGCCACGGCCTCATCCATATCCCCTTTCATCAATCCGATCTCTTTCAATCCCAGGGCCATGGTTCTGGCGGTGGCCAGATGGATATCCTTGAATCTTACGCCCGGCCGCATCGCCGCGATGGCCTGGAGTTGTCCTTTCAAGACGATCTCGTAGATCTCTCTTTGTTTCATGGAGAAGGTCCCGCCGACCGGGAGGGTCCGGGTGATGTCGGAGGCATATCCCAACACTGAGGAGACCCCGGAGTCGATGACGAGCAATCGTCCTTTTTCCAGCTTGTGGCCGTGAAATGCATTATGAAAGACATGCGCGTCCATCGACAGGATGGTCGGAAAAGCCGTCGGGCAACCATGGGCCAGGGCGATGCCCTCCATGGCGCCGACGATGTCCCGTTCGTAGAGCCCGGGGCGGATTTTGGCCAGGGCGGCCGCGTACATCTCGCGGCTGACAGCCAGGGATTTCTCGATCTCGCCGACCTCCTCGTCGGACTTGACGGAACGCTGAGCCACCACGGCCTTGATCAACTCGGCCGAGACGTGCGGCTTGATGGATTGGGGCCGGAGGATGAGCAGATCCGCCAGGCGAGCCCATGTTTCGGGCCGGTAAGCGGGAAGAAAATGGACCGGCCGGCCCTTCTTTCGGGCCTGCGCGATCGTCTCGTCCAACCGGGCGCGGGGGGATGTCCTTTTGATACCGACCGCGGCCGCTCTCTCCTTGAGCGCCGGCAACTCCCCCATCCAGATGACGTCCTCGAGGGTGATGTCATCGCCGAAGATCGTTTCGGTTCGGGCGTCGACGTCGATGACCGCCGCCAATCCCGGCGTGTCGAGCCCGAAGAAATAGAGGAAAGAACTATCCTGGCGGAACGGATAGGTGTTGCCCGGATAGTTCATCGGGCTCTCTTCGTTGCCCAGGAAAAGGAGAAGGCCGCTTTTCATGCGTTTTTTCAAAAGTTGCCTTCTCCGAATATAGACGGTGCTTTCAAACATTGTTTTCTCCTCGCCTGAAAGTGATCTGAATAACCTTATTGCTATATCAGAACGGCGCCGGGAATTCAATATCCGGGGGGCGTTTCTCCCGGGACATTGATTTTCTGCTCGTTCGGTGATATGGGAAAAGAATAGAGACGCACGATCGGCACGGCCGCCGAGAGGAAAGGATTGGACCAATGAAGAAATGGACCTTTTTGCTCGTTTTGGCTTTGGCCGTAGCGGCCTGGATGCTTCCGGCCTGCCGGCGGGAGAAACCGGCCGGCCGGACCGCCCTTCAGCCCAACATCCTGGTGATCATGTCCGATGATCACGCCGCCCACGCCATCAGCGCCTACGGAAGCCGGCTGAACGCCACCCCGCAGATCGACCGGATTGCCCGGGAAGGAATGCTGTTCGCGAACTGTTTCTGCACCAACGCCATCTGCGCGCCGAGCCGGGCCGTCATCCTGACGGGCCGATACAGCCATCTCAACGGCGTGCGGGACAACGCGGTAGCCTTCGACGGCGCTCAGACGACCTTCCCGAAGCTTTTGCAGAAGGCGGGATACCAAACCGCGCTCATCGGCAAGTGGCATCTGAAAAGCGATCCGACGGGATTCGATTATTGGACCGTGCTTCCCGGCCAGGGCGAATATTACAATCCCGATTTCATCGAGATGGGCGTTCGGAAACGGCGTGAGGGCTACGTCACGGATATCCTGAGCGACCTGGCGGTCGATTTCCTGGAGAGAAGCCGGGATCCGTCCAGGCCGTTCCTTCTGATGTTGCATCACAAGGCCCCGCATCGCGCCTGGCAGCCGGCTCCGCGGCACCTCAATCTCTTTGACGAAGCGGATATCCCGTTGCCGGAGACGCTTTTCGATGACTATTCCGGGAGGTCGAGAGCGGCGCTCGAACAGGAGATGTCGGTCAAGGACCATTTTAGGGAGGAGACGGATCTCAAGATGGGACCTCCCCCGGAGCGACTGAACGCAGAGCAGAGGGAAATCTGGGAGAAGGCCTACGGCCCCAAGAGAGCGGCGTTCCTGCAGAAGCGGCTCGCGGGCCGGGAGCTCGTCCTTTGGAAATACCGTCGCTATATGGAGGATTACCTGGGGTGCATCGCCGCCGTGGACGAGAGCGTGGGGAGGGTCCTGGATGCCCTGGAGCGCTCGGGCGCTTCCGAAAACACGCTCGTCATCTACACCTCGGACCAGGGATTTTTCCTGGGGGACCACGGCTGGTACGACAAGCGGTTCATGTACGAGGAGTCTCTTCGGATGCCGCTCCTCGTCAAGCTTCCCGGCTCTATCCCCGCCGGCTCGGTGAATGACGAGTTGGTCCTGAATCTGGATTTCGGTCCGACCTTCCTGGAATTGGCCGGAGTCCCTGTCCCGGCGGATATGCAGGGACGATCGTTCGCCGGCCTGCTTTTCGGCCAGAAGGCCGGGGATTGGCGGAAAGCCGTCTATTACCACTATTATGAATATCCGGCCGTTCACATGGTCAAGCGCCACTACGGAATCCGGACCCGGCAGTTTAAGCTTATCCATTTTTACCACGATATCGATGCCTGGGAGCTATACGATCTGGAGAAAGACCCGGAGGAGCTGATGAACGTCTATGAAGACCCCGCCTATCTCGAGGCGCGCCGGGAATTGGCGGCGGAACTCCTGAAACTGCAGGGTGTTTACGGGGATCCGCCGGAGCTCGCCCGGAAATTCGTCCACGAGGACTTGAAACGCTGACCGGATCCGCCCATCAAAAAGAGGCGTGCTCGGTGCGGCGGATGATTTCCTCCTGGAGTTCCGGGCCGAGATCGACGAAATAATCGCTGTAGCCGGCGACCCGGACGATCAGGTCACGATAGCACTCCGGATGCTTCCGGGCCTCACGCAGCGTATCGGCCGTGACCACGTTGAACTGGACGTGATGGCCGTCGAGTTTGAAGTAGGCCCGGACGAGATGGGCCAGCTTATGGAGGCCTTCCTTGGTGGCCAGGAGTTGGGGGGTGAATTTCTGGTTGAGGAGTGTTCCTCCGGTGCGGAGATGGTCCATCTTGGACACGGACCTGATCACGGCCGTCGGCCCGTGCCGGTCGGCTCCCTGGACCGGGGAGACGCCTTCGGAAAGAGGTTCGTGGGCTTTGCGGCCGTCCGGAGTCGCGCCGGTGACCTT
>JAFGRZ010000110.1 GCA_016934895.1 Candidatus Aminicenantota bacterium | reverse complement strand
TCAAGGCCATGGGGGCCGGGGGAATGGAATACCCCACCCTGTTCACGACCATGGCCGTCTCGTTCATGCCCCAAGGCCTGCGCATGCTGGAGATGGTGACCATCCACGAGTTCGGACACGGCTATTGGTACGGCATCGTCGGATCGAATGAATTCGAGGAGGCCTGGCTGGACGAGGGGATCAACTCCTACTCCGAGATGAAGGCCATGGACTCCTATTACGGCGACGGCCGCTCGATGATCGACCTGGGACCGATAGAGATCGGCGACGGGGATTACCAGAGGCTTCAGTTCATCCCGATCTTCGCCTGGGACCCGATTGTCAAGAACAGCTGGGAATTCGTCAGCGGGGGAAGCTATTCATCGAACACTTATTCCAAGGCCGCGATCACTCTCAAAACCCTGGAGAATTTCCTGGGCGAGGAGGTCATGGCCCGGGTCATGCGGACCTACTATGAGAAATGGAAATTCCGCCACCCCAGGACCGACGATTTTATCGCCGTGGCCGAGGAGGTCAGCGCCCAAGACCTGGGGTGGTTCTTTGATCAATTCCTCAAAACAGCGGGCACGCTGGATTACGCGGTCTCGAGCGTCCGCTCCCGGGAAGTCGCCGAGCCTGCGGGATTCTTCGGGGGGGAATTCGTCGCGCCCAAACGAGAAAGCAAAGGCCGGGACAAGGACGGAGAGAAGGTCTTCCGCAATGAGGTGGTCGTTCAGCGAAAAGGGAAGCTCCTTTTTCCGCAGGAGATCCTGGTCGTCTTCGAGGACGGCGAAGAGATCAGAGAAAAGTGGGACGGGCGGGACAAATGGAAAAAATTCATTTATGAGCGCCCCGTCAAGCTCAAGTCGGCCTCCCTTGATCCTGAAAACAAGATCCTCCTCGATGTCAATTCCTTCAACAATTCCAAGGTGATGAAGCCGGACCGCGCTTCTCCGCTGAAATATGCCCTGGGGCTGGCTCTCAAGTTCCAGGAATTTCTCACCTGCCTTTCCTTTTGAGGGAGGAAGATCCATGAAAATCCTGAAAAGCTACGGTCTGGGGATTAAAAAGGCGTCTTCGCAGGGGAAGATGGTCCTGGTGCTGTGGGCGTTCAGCCTGGTGTTCGCGGCCGTCGTCTATCTCGTCGGCCGCGGCTACTTCGCGAACGCCTTGGGCCAGAGCGCGCTCGGCGAAACTCTCAAGCGGTTCGATACCGGTCTCTTTCTGGAAATGCTGACCCACCATGGGGCGCCCCTGGGGATGATGTTCAAGCTGATCGTGTTGCTGGCCTTCGTGTATTTTTGGGTTTCGATTTTCCTCGCCGGGGGCATCCTCCATGTTCTTCTTTCTGCCAATGAATCGGCAGCGCAAGAACCGGGGCGGCGCCGGTTCGGAGCGGTCTTTTTCCAGGGGGTCGGCCGTTATTTCGGCCGGTTCTTCCGATTGGAGATCTATTCACTCATCCTCTGGGTGGGATTTTTTATTTTCCAATGGATCCTCTGGCTCCTGGCCGGGACTCTCACCGCGCAGGGATCGAACGAAAAGATGATCTTCTATGTTTTCTGGACCTGGCTGGCGCTCAGCTTGATTCTTGTCTTTTTTATCCGCATGATTCTGGACTACGCCCGGATTATCATCGCCTGGACGGATACCCGTCGCGTCTGGCGCTCGCTCTGGGAGGCGACGGGATTTGTTTTTAAAAGACTGTTCGGAACGACGGCCCTTTACTATCTCCTGTTCATCACGGGCGTGGTCATATTCCTGGTCTATTGGGGGATCCACTCCCGGATTCCCACAGACTTCCTGGGGGCGATTTGGCTGGCCTTTCTCATCGGCCAGATTTTTATCCTCAGCCGGGGTTGGCTCAGGATCGCCTTCCTGGCCGCCCAGCTCAGTTACTACGGCCGCGATTGATCATCAGGGGCGATTCGGGCCGGGGCCAGCGGCCGGCATGGCGGGCGACCCATTTTTCGGCGATCCAGGACCAGAGTTTGCGGTGGAATTCCATGGTCGGGGGGCGGGCTTCCAGGTAGGCATTCAGATTGAACGCCTCCTTATCCTCCGGAGTGAAGCGGACACGGACCGTCGAGCTGTAATTAAACATGGCCTCGGGATGGAACTGCACGCCCAGGACATTGGGGAAGCGCCGGTGGGCGATGGCCTCGATCACTTTGCCGTCGGTCGAAGTGGCGATGACCTCGAAGTTTTTGCCGAGTTTTGCGGGCTGCTGATGGTGGGCCGAAAAAACCAGGGGTTTTCCTTCGGGTTCGAAGCCGATCTCCCGGCAGAAGCGGGCTCCGGCCGGCGTGAACCTGATCGGATGGTAATGGAAGCTGCTGAATCTCTCCCAGGGAAGAAGGCGCGAAAATGGATTGGTGTGCCAGGCGTCCGGGCCCAGGGCAATAACATCTTCGAACGTTTCTAGACCGTAAATTTCGGACCAGATATCCTGGGTGAGCGTCCCCCCCGTTCCCGCGTTCATCGTTTGGCCTCCCAGGCAGAATCCGACAACCGGAAAATCAGGCTGTCGCTCGAGAAGCGGGGGGAATGAATCGTCCTGGAATCCGCCGAGGAGATGGAAGGCGAAGGACAGCTCCAGGTAATGGCGATAGGGGTCTTCAACCCGAGTCTGAAGGCTGGTTTTCTCTCCGTAGAGGCTCGGCAGGATATCCGGTCCGCCGAAAAAGAGAACGCCGTCCGCGACCTCGAACAGCTTTTCGAATTCTACTGTGCACGCGTTCTTTCCGAAGAGGACTTCGGGGGACAGAGAAGCGGAGACCGGATGGAAGGTGAACCAATCGAGCTGATTTGTTTCGGCATAGACCCGGGCCCGATGGTAATCCGTGAATTCCCGTTCATGATAAACGCCCAGGACGGCGAGGTTGGGAATGTCGATCAAACCCTTTTCCCTGAGGGTGGCCCAATCCCGGATCGTCCCGACCGAGGGGTAGAGTGATACGACCGTGATTTTTTCATCCCGGAGGCGCGATTTGTCAGCGAGAAAAAAGCAGGCTGAAAAGAGAAAAACCGGAAGAAAAACGGCAGCGAGCCGGCGGCCGGAGACCATTCTTTTCATCTCCCGCGGCGCCTCAGGCCAGGCTCATCAGCGCCTGCGAAACCGCGGCTTCGACGAGCGCCGTTTTGTAGCCGTTTTCTTGCAGGGGCCGGGCTTTGAGGAGATCGGCTTGGAGGGCCTCCTTGATCGAAGCGTTGGTGAGTTCCTTTCCCCGGAGCGACGACTCCGTGTCAGCCAATCTCCAGGGGATCGGGGCGACGCCTCCCAGCACGATCCGTACGGCGTTCAGCCGTCCGCCCGATACCGTCCCCCGGACCGCGGCGGAAACCAGGGCGAAATCCCAGGTCTCCCTTTCTTTGAGCTTTATATAGGCGCTTTTTTCGTTCTCTTTCACCGGTGGAAGGTGGACTTCACGGACGAGCTCGTCGGCAGCCAGAACATTCTCCCGGCGGACGTTCTTGGAAGGGAGGGCATAAAAATCGGCCAGGGCCAGCCGCTTTTCCCCACGCGGAGAGCGGATCGTGATTTGGGCATCGAGAGCGATGAGCGCCGGAGCCAGGTCCGATGGATATGCGATGTGGCAGATCCCGCCGCCGAAGATGGCGTGGTACTTATTTTTGCCCCTGGAGGCGAAGCAGCGGCTGCCCCCTTTCTTCCGGCAGACGGATTGGACATCCCGATAGTACCAGCAGCGCGGCCTCTGGCAGAGGTTGCCGCCGACCGTTCCGATGTTCCTCAGCTGGGGCGTTGCGAGCGAGGAAGCGGCCGCGCTCAAACCCGGATAATCCTGCCGGATCACGGTGTCGGCCGCCAAGTCGGCGACGGTGGTCAGGGCTCCGATGCGGACACCGTCCTTGTCCTTCTGGATATAAGAAAGGCCCGGAATGGCCTTGAGGTCGATGATGAGCTCCGGCTCGACGACCCCTTCCTTGATCTCGGCAAAAATATCAGTCCCGCCGGCCATCGGATAGGCTTTCCCCTCTTCCTTGGCCAGCCAGGCGACGGCCTGCTCGATTGTCTGAGGTTCGGTCCAGCGGAAATTCTTCATGAGCGTGTCTCCTTCTCCCGAAGAGCGGCCAGCACCTTGTCCGGAGTCATCGGGATCTCACGGAGATGAGTGCCGATGGCGTTGAAGACGGCGTTGGCGACGGCGGCTGAACTCGGTATGCGGGGAGGCTCGCCGAGTCCCTTGTTTCCCAGATTGTTGATCCTTGGGTCCACCAGGTCCACGAAAATGGGCACGATCTCGGGCATATCCAGGGCCGTGGCGATCTTGTAGTCCTGCCAGTTCGGGTTGACCATTTTTCCCGTGTTCTCGTCGATAAGCCGCTCCTCGAACAGGGCCGTGCTGATGCCTTGGGTCACGCCGCCGACAACCTGGCTTTCGGCGGTCAGCTTGTTGAGCACCCGGCCGACCTCGTGGACGGCCACATGCTGGATCACCTTGATTCGGCCGGTGTCAAGATCGACTTCGACCTCGGCGAAATGGGCGCCGAAGCTGTTGTAGGCGAATCCCGCCGGAAGGTCGCCGCGCTCGCCGTGAAAGACGGTCTCCCGGCGCAGTTCCCGGACGAGGTCTTTGAAAGCGATGGCCTTCTCCGGGTTGTTCTTGTCAGAGAGTTTCTTGCCGGCGAGGACGATGTCGGCGGCCGGCACTTCGAGCTTTTTGGCGGCCATTTGTTTCAAGTGAGCGGCCGCCTTGAGGGCGGCGTCCCGGACCGCCGGCGCCACCGACGGAGCGGTCAGGCTTCCCCCCGATATCGGCGCCCAGGGATA
>JAFGRZ010000109.1 GCA_016934895.1 Candidatus Aminicenantota bacterium | reverse complement strand
GGCCGGGCGAAAGTCGACCTCAAACAATACGACCCGGACTATGAAAAAGTGACTCCCGAGAGCCGGCACGGCTTCGTCAAGGCGATCGAGGAGAGCTGCCTGGCCAAGGGCGGCGACAAGGTCATTTCCGTCACCGCCCGCTGCTATGACAGCCATTCCGAGGAGCTCCTGATGACGAGCAACGGGTTCGACGGCTACCAGGAGGCTTCCGTTTTCTACGGCGGCGTCCAAATGACGGCCCGGGACGAAGGCGACCGGAGGCCGGCAGAGTTCGCCGGAGCCGTGACTCTGAGCCGCAAGGAGCTGCCCAAGCCGGAGACGATCGGTGCCGAGGCGGCGGAGCGCACTCTGGCCCTTCTCGGGGCGAAGAAAATCAAGACGGAGACGTTGCCCATTATTATCGAAAACCGCGTCGTCGGCCGTTTCGGCGGCGGGTTCATGCAGGCGATGTTCGGACGGCTCATCCAGCAGAAGCAATCCTTCCTGGCGGACAAGAAAGGCCGGAAGGTGGGGAGCCCGGTCCTGACGCTCATCGACGACCCCTTCATTCCCGGCGGCCTGGGAAGCGGAACGTTCGACGGGGAGGGGATGACCGCCAGGAAAAGGGTCATGATCGACGCCGGCGTCCTCAAGGAGTTTTACGTCGACTGGTACTACAGCCGGAAGCTGGGCTGGGAGCCGACGACGGGAAGCCCCACCAACCTGATCGTTCCCCCCGGAAAGCGATCGGTCAAGGAGATCATGAAGGACCTCGGGAGAGGCATCTTCATCACCGGGTTCATCGGGGGAAATTCGAATTCGACGACGGGCGACACTTCAATCGGGATCGTGGGCCAGCTTTTCGACAAGGGGGAGTTGGTTCACCCCGTCTCGGAGATGAACATCGCCGACAACCATCTCAAGATCTGGCAGAGGCTGGCCGAGGCGGCCGACGACCCCTATCCCTATGATCAGGCGCGGTTTCCGAGCCTGGTCTTCGCCGACGTCGTCGTCGCCGGGATCTGAAAAATAGTCACCGCCTATCCCGGCGGCCGTCAAAACCTCCTGATAGGCGATATGATGGGGAGAGGACGCTTTTTTTTCGCCCTTAGAGCCTGAGCTTGGCGATGAGCGCTTCGAGGTAGCGGGACTTCATTTGCTTGGAGGCCATGGCCCGCTTGATAGGCGGGAGTCTAAGGATGACGCCGAGGACGGCGGCCATCGCCCGGTGGCTCGTGAGCGCCTGATTATCGAAGATGAGGTTCTGGAGCTTGCCCCGCTCGATGGCCATCAAAACGGCCTTGTGGACCGAATTAAGCGGCGTGATGACCCGCGCGGATCTGGAGACGAGCCGGAGGCTTTCCGTCTTACAGACACGCACGCAAACGGCGCAGCCCAGACAGAGGCTCTCGTCGACCTTGGCAATCCTCTTTCTGGGATAGCGCGGGTCGTTGGCCGATATCATCGTCATAGCTTCGACGGGGCAGACGTCCGCGCACTCTCCACAGCCCGTACACGTCCCGGCTTCGACGGCCGGCAGGAAATTCGTGGTGTGGATGGGATTCAGGAGACCGAACCGGCGCTGGGCGATCATGGCCTCGCAGCAGCAGCCGCAGCAGTTGCAGATGAAGTTGACCCTGTTCCTGACATTCTCACCGAACTGGACGAGGTTCCGGTCCCGGGCCTCGTCAAGCCGGTCCAGTCCTTCGGCGACGTCGACGGCCCGGGCGTAGCCGTGCCGGACGAGCGCGGCGGCCGTGTTGTTGAAGGTCATGCAGATGTCGAGCGGAGCGTCGCAGGCGTGGCCGGCGTGTTCCATCTTGTGCCGGCAGTAGCAGAGGCCGATCGCCCGATGGGAGGCGGTTTTGACGACCTCGCTGGCCCGCTCGTAGTCGAGAACGAGGAGGGCGTTCTCGTTCGAGAGCACGGGTTCGTTGACAAAAACGCGTCCCAGCTGGGTTTCCCCCCGCGTGAACAGGGTCTTGATGAAATCCTCCTCGACCGTAATGTATTGGTAGTACAGCTTGGCCAGGAGCTTCTGGTCGACGTCCCCCCGCAGCCGCATCATCGAGAACTCGAAGAAACCGGCCATAGGCGGAGGCAGGACGTAGTATCGGTTCTTCCGGCCTTCGACGTCGATGAGCAGGGCCCGGCCGGCCAGAGTGTCCAGGGCTTTTTGGGCTTCGGGAAGGCGCGTCTTCCAGGCCCTTGCGGCGGTTTTGGCCGTGAACGGCCTGATCGGGACGAGGGCCAGGAGTGAAGCCTCCTTCTCGTTCATCAGCATCTTGAGGATCTCGAAGAGCAGGACTGATGGAGGTGCCCCTTGGGGATACTTGTTGAGTCTTTTGACGAGTTCGTGATAACCCGATTTTGCATCCAGGTGAGCCACGGCGTTTTCTTACCAAATTTCCGAGCACATGGCAACGGCGGGCGACCTTCTTCACCCGAAGGCTCCGGTTGGATTATGCTTTAGAGGGAACGGGAGGACGAATGATAACGATCACGGTCAGGCTTATCTTGCCCCTCCGGTCGTCCTCAGAGAGGATAAATCGCAACTTATGAGGTGTGAGAATAAGTTGGGGGATTGCCCAGGGGGTTCAAAATAAAAGAATCCATAGTCTTTATGGATAACATCTGAAATACCTCAAAAAATTGAATAAAGGAGGTATTGTTCATCCGGCCGAAAATCATCGAAATAAATTCTTCGCTCTGTGCTCAATATGCAGGAATATATACTCCTGAGGTAGGTGGGCCCTCTCAAAAAATTCGTCTTGAGAACAACAGGCTGTATTATTATGCCTACGGCAAAGATGAGCTTTGTCCGATCTCTGAAACTCGGTTCATAACCAGCGCGGAGCTAATTCCAGATATCGACGTGGAGCTGCCAGGAGCCGGAAGCCGCTTTCTTCTAGACGACGACATATTTTCCTGTCCGTTGGACCGCAGCCTGCCCCGGAGGCTGGACGATCATAAGAACCTTGCCTATCTCATAGGCATAGTCACCGGCGCCAGAGACGCTTAGAGTCGTGTTAAGACGGCGTCCTTAATGCCCATCTGGAGGCCGCCGCTAAAGTATGCCTGGATCGTCTCTTTGCCCTGAATAGGATCGCTGTCAGGCGGCATGAGCGTCGCGTCCTCTGAATACAGGGCGGCGATCGCCGCGGCATCCCCTTTCCGGACGGGCTCTCCAAACTTGAGGTTTCCCGCCTCGATGGCTGCGCGAATATGAGCGATATCCAGTTCATTCACTGGAGCGGAGCGCAAGGGGACAAATGCTGAAAAAAGAAGAAACGCGATGGCCAGAAGCTTAGTCCCGAATTTCATGAAAATCCCTCTTTCAAAGAGTTCTCTTTCTGTCCAAGGCTTGACCCCCTCTATTTGAACTCCCGAAATCGCTAACCTCAATGTAGGGCCGGGGAATAGATGGATAATAATTTCCTTTTCTGTTGGGCCGGCAGAATGAATGTCCGCGGCAGCGATTTTGCCTCATCCCTTTGTCGGCCATGATAAGTCGAGCGATGGGCGCTTGTCAAATTGAAGAGCTCCTGGTTGTCTGCCCTGATCCACTTCTTGTTCTTATGGAGTAACACGGGCAAAGCGGTGATGGCGATCCTCTTGTTGCCGTTTTGGAAGGGATAGTCCTTGATGGAAAAAAGACTTGACAAAGTCCTTTCTATGCGATATTAATATAATATCGAAATGATATCGTAAAGGAGGCTCGCATGACG
>JAFGRZ010000108.1 GCA_016934895.1 Candidatus Aminicenantota bacterium | reverse complement strand
GCCTTGAGGTCGTGAGGGTCATAGGCGAATTGTTCTTTGTAAACTTTGAAGATCTCGTCGGAGACGGGCTTTTCTTGATAGAAATCCCGCCCTTCATCCAGTTTTGTCGGCTCGAAGACCGACGCCGGGATCTTTTCCGGCTCGATGTAGCGCACGCAGCGGAACCCGTTCCTCGAGGAGCGGTCAAAGGGAGGGGCCTGAGTGACGGCCATGAACATGTAGCTCACATCGTTCCAGGCGCCGCCCCGGATGGTGCAGCCCTTCGGCGACTCGTTCCAACACCATTCACGGACATTCCCGGCCATGTCGTAAGCCCCGGAAACCACCATGCCGGCGTGGCTCCCCACGGCCGCCGGTCCTTCGTCGACGAAGTTGCTCATGGGAAGGAGGCTGTGCATGACCAATCTGGTAAAGACGTTCATTCCGGTCGCGGTATACCAATGGTCCACGGTCGGAAGGCTTTTTTCGGCGAATTCGGCATAGGCCGCCGCCTCGTGCCAGCTCACGCCGTTGACAGGATAGTCCTCCCGTCCTTTCTGGTATTCCCCGGCCTGCCAGGTGGACGGTCCGGGGCGGCCGGTCTGGTCCACGAATCCGGCCATGGCGTCTTCCCAGGTCAGTTCCTTGTCGTCCCTGATGAACTTGTGTTTCCAATAGTCCCGCTTCCGGTACCCTCCCGCATCCACGAATTCCTTGTATTGTTTGTTGGTAACCTCGAATTTATCGATAAAGAAATCGCCGATCTCCCCGCGGCCTTGGACTCGGACCATTTCCGACGGAACGGACCCGGCCTTATCCAAGGGGATGTCGATCGACACGGAGGGGGCCACGGTGCCCTTTTCGAGGTCCAGATAAAAGGTCGTTCGATAGCAGTCGATCGGTTCATACCCTTCTTTCTCGATGCGGAGGCGATAGAAGGTTCTGGCAACCCTTTTGTCTTTGACCGGCGAGATCCCGAGAAATGCCCACTCGCCGTCCGGGGTTGCGTAGGGCTTGATATAAACGGCGGCTCCGGGAGGCGCGGTCAGGACGTTGATTTTCACCGCGCACTTCGACAGCAGCTCGGCCAATTCCGGGCTCTTGGGGATACGCTTCTCGGCCTGGACCGCGAGATCGTAGGCCTGGAGGAAGTTTTGATAGCCGTCTCCAATGAAGCGTTCGATCTCCGGGAGGGCGACGTTGGTGGCCCAGCGGACCTTGGCCTGACGGTTGAAAAACCAGGCGGCCAGGACAGCGATCATGGCGAGAGCGAATAATGCGGGGATGGCTATGACGGGACGGCGCAGAGCGCGGCGAAGAGAGCGCCAGCTAAAACCGCCGGCCTCTTCGGCTTTGCGCGCCTCCCGGAATTTCCTCAAATCGTCCGCCATCTCGGCGGCCGTGGAGTATCGGGCCTCCCGGTCTTTTTTCAGGGCCCGCCCGACTATTTTTGCGAGTTCCATCGGTATGCCGGGCTTAAGCTTTTCCAGCGCCCTCGGGTCCTCGTGGACGATGGAGTAAAGAATCGATGTATCCCTCTCGCCCCGGAAGGGAAGTTCTCCCGACAGCATCCTGTAAAGGACAACACCCAGAGACCAGATGTCGGTGCGCGGGTCAACAGGCTCTCCGCGGGCCTGTTCCGGGGACATATAGGCCACGGTTCCCATCGTCTTCGCTTCCCGCGTCAAGACCGATTCGCCCGCCACCTTGGCCAGTCCGAAATCCATGATCTTGGCCTGCCCGTCATCCCTGACCATGATGTTGGCGTTCTTGATATCGCGGTGGATGATTCCCTTGCGGTGGGCCTCGGCCAGCCCTTCGGCGACCTGGACTGCGATCTCCGCCGCCTGCTCGGGGCCGACACTTTCTTCGGCGACCATTTGATTGAGGCTCCGGCCTTCCACATAGGCCATGGCGATGTAGGCGATTCCCTCTGACTCTTCGGCTTCATAGACGGTGCAGATATGGGGATGATCGAGCACGGCCGCGGCCCGCGCCTCACGGATGAACCTTTCCTTGGCCTCCGGATTAAGGCTGAGCTCCGGCGGCAGGAATTTGAGAGCCACGGTCCGGGTGAGCTTGGTGTCCTCGGCCTTGTAGACAATTCCCATCCCTCCGCGTCCCAGCTCCCCCCGGATCTTGTACTTGCCGGCGAAAACGCTTCCCCGGGCCATGATCCTCTGGACCGCATCCAGGGTCATGGTGTGGGAAAAAAGCGGCTCGCCGAGCGGCCGGAGTTGGGTGGCGCAGTGGCCGCAGAAATTCGTATCGTCAGGATTTTCGTGGTGGCATTTCGGGCACTTCATGACCCGATCCTCCTTTTGGTCGTTTGGCGACCTGCACGAAGCTTATTAAACGGAGGGGCTTGTGTCAAGAACGGGCGTGTGACCGAAAGTCGTGTAAAATCGGTGACAGGCACCAAATTGGGACGCCATATATAATGCACTAAAAGAGGCTTACAAAATTCGGGGGACACGATCCCAATTCCAGAGAATTGGGTCGCGTCCCCCGAATTTCATGTCCCCAAATTTCCGGGGCCAGCCACCAATTTTCATGCGCCCCGTTTTTTAGCCGCAGGATTTCGCGCGCACTCGCTAAGCCTCCTTTGGGTTATCGGCCGGGCTCGTCCCAGAGCCGCAGGCCCGGGATCAGGGCGAAATGGGCGTCGTACGTGGCCAGAGTCGAGCCCGTTTCCAGGCAATGGGCGGCGATCCAGACATCGTTGATCGGGATCGGAGTGCCGGACTTCCTGAGAGAGCTCATGACAAATCCGAAGATATCGGCCGTCTCGATCGTCGCCTCGACGACGCTGACCGTGGGCTTAAGGAGGAACCTCTCCAGGAGTTGCCGGTTGGTTTTTTCTTTGCTCCCCGCTTTAAATCCCGCGAACAGTTCGCCCAGGACGAACACGGACATGAAGACGCTGTCGGCCCGGGCCAGGGCGGCCATGACTTT
>JAFGRZ010000002.1 GCA_016934895.1 Candidatus Aminicenantota bacterium | reverse complement strand
TTGGAGGGCGTTATCGAAATGAACCGGTCGGTCCAGTTCAGCGCCTCGGCATAATTCTCCTGGACGGCATAACAGTATCCGATCCTGAATTCCGCCCCGAAGTCGGGCTTGACCTTGAGAGCGTCCTTGTATTTTTCGACCGCCCGGTCATATTTCCCCCAGAAGAAGTAGGCCTCGGCCAGGGAGTCGTGGGGGTTCGCTTCGCCGGGGCTGAGGCGGATGCATTTTTGAAAATATTCGACCGCCTCTTCGAATTCCCCCCGGATCAGGTGGGCATAGGCGAGCAGGTTGACGGCATATCCGAACTCGGGGTCGATCTTAAGGGCCTTCTCGTACTCGGCGATGGCTTCCCGGGTCTGATTCCGCAGCTGATAATAATCGGCCAGCTCGATGGGGGCCCTCTTATCGTTGGGATAATCGGCCGCCACCCGCTGCATGACGGTGAAATACCTGTCCAGGTCGAAATCGATGTATCTCGCTCTGAGAGCCTCCAAATACAAACTCTCTTTTCCCGCGATTTTCCCCGGATGCTTTTTGAACTGATCCAGGTTGTCCGCCACGGCGTTGGGATTTCCCATGAAGGCGTGAACTCTGGCCAGGTAGATGTAAGCCAGAGGGAAAGCGGGGTCGATCTCGACGGCCCGCTCGAACTCGGCGCGGGCCTCGGGGAGATCGAGGCGCTCAAAGGCCGCCCGGCCCCTGAGAAAATGGCCGTAGGCATCCAGCGAGGTGGTCGTGACTTCGGAAATCGGGGTGGCCGAGACCGACGTCGTCACCTCGGCTTCAACCAGCCGGCGGGTGATCTCGCCGCTCAAAGCATCGATCTGCCTTTTGAGGATGCTTTCCACCCCTCTTCCCCTCGCGCTCGAGCTCTTGATCAGGCGCTTGGATCGAACATCATGGATCTTGATATCGGTGGCGAACATATCGCCCGCCTTGACATAGGAGCCGAGCACGATCAGGTCGACTCCGTCCAATCGGCAGAGCTCGAATCCCAGGTCGGCGTCGATCCGCCGGACGTCCGGCCTATTCAGACGTTTGAGCAGGTCGAAGAGCCTCTCCCAGGACATGACCCGGATGGACTCGGACTGCTCGAGGGAATTGATCAGCAGGTTGGGGATGGTCTCCTGGAGATAGTCGTAGCTCGAGTCGCCCGTCTGGTTGGCGAAGGGGACGACGGCGATGGTGATGATGTCGGCAGGACGGGAGGGCGCCTTTGCGGGCATGCTTTTCCAGATGAAGAAAGCGGCCGCGATGGCCGCCAAGAGGAGGATTGCCGGGAGAATCAGTCGTCGCGGCCGGAAGGTGACGGTGACCTCCCGCGGAGGCGAAGTCTTTCTTTTCCCCGTTCCGCCGGCCGGCCCGTCGACTCCGGTTTCCAGGCGTTCGAGGTCAAGCCCCAGCTCTCCGGCCGTCTGGTACCGGTCCTCTTTCTCTTTCGCCAGGCACTTGAGGATGAGCCGGTCCAGGGCCCCCGGGATCTCCGGGCTGAGCGAGCGCGGGGAAACCGGCGTCTCGTTCCTATGCTTGACCATGATCTCCATGGCCGAACCGCCTTCAAAGGGCCGTCGGCCGGTGACCATTTCATAGAGAATGACACCCAGCGAATAGATGTCCGAGCGGGGGTCGGCCTCCTTTCCCTCGGTCTGTTCCGGACTCATGTACTCGGAGGTGCCGATGACAACCCGGGCCCGCGTCCCCTCCTCCATTCTCAAAGAACGGGCCGTCCCGAAATCCATGATCCGGACGTTCCCATCGGAGTCGATAAGGATGTTATAGGGCTTGAGATCGCGATGAACGACGCCCAGGCGGTGCGCTTCCGCCATCCCCTCACACACCTGCCGGGCGATACGGACAGCGGCCGGCCAGCTCATTTTTCTCGCCGTCCGGAGCGCGTCGCCCAGACTCTCTCCTTCGACGGACTCCATGGTGATGAAGTACGTCTCGTTCTCCTTGCTCAAATCGTACATCCGGCAGACGTTCTTGTGCGAGATTCTCCGGGCGAATTTCAGCTCGTTCTGGAAGCGCTCGATGGTCCTGCGGTTGGCCGCGATCTCGGGCCGGATCATCTTGAGCGCCAGTTTTTCCTTGAGTTGGGTGTCGAAGACTTTATACACCCGCCCCATGCCCCCCTCACCCAGGGCCTCGATGATCCGGTATCTCCCGGCGAAAGTGGCGCCGGGGGGGAACGGTTCAGCAGCGACCGGCATGGTCAGGGTCGGGCCTTCGAGCAGCTCGTTGAGAGGTACGACGCGGTTTCCGCAGAGGCCGCAAAAAAGGGAGTCCTCGGGGATTTCGGCTTGGCAGTTCGGACACCTCATGGTCGGCAGGTTTCGATCGTTGAATGACAATTTTAGGATAGAGAAAAGGGGGTACGGGTGTCAATCAGAAACACCGGGCTGTGTCGTCCATCCCCTCCGCCCTCCGTAACCAGGACATGGAGGCGGGGGTCAAAATTGAAAGCAGAACCTCATCCTCCCGAAAGAACGGGAAGAACTGCGGCTGGGAAGCCTGAATCAAGGCTGGAAAGCGTCAACCGGAGTCGCCGAAAGGTGGAGAGAATTTTGCCGGGACAGGAAGCGATCATCGGCCGGACTGATCCGAACAGGCCTGGACCTTTCTTGACATCCTTCCGAGTCGAAAATTATACTGGCCGGCGAACGTCGGGAAGGACGCACCGAGCCATCTTTTGGCCCGGCGCCCAAGATGATATCCCGCTTGTCAGAGGGTGCGTGCAATGAAGCGCAAAGAAATAGCCTGGCTGATCGTGGGGACGGTGGCCGTCATAGCTCTGTTCTTCGGGGCCGATTCGCAGGACCGCATGGGCGAGCTGAGCAAGCGGATGGAGGAGCTCGGCAAAAAGCTGGAGGCCTGCGGGGGCAATATCGAATGCATGAAAAAAGTGATGGCCGAGCTGCAGGCCGTCTCGGCCGAGTACGCCAAGCTCGCTCAGGCGGTTTCAGGAACGCCGTTGATCCCGGGACAACAGGAGTCGCCGACGTGCGAGAACTTCTTCCGTCCGGGTTGGTCATGTCTTCCCGTGAAGATGACCGCTTCCTACCGGAACGAAAGGAAATCCTTCGATTCCTACTGCGACCCGCCGGGGATCCTCCCTTGCAACCGCAGGGAATTCGTCTCCTTTCAATCCGTGTATGCGCTCACCGCGGAAGGCAACGGCATCCTCACTTACACCAAGGACTTCGTTGAATTCCAAGTCTTCGTCCGGAGCGCCCTGGCGAAGACCAGATTGACGGCTTTCGAGGGATTCAAGAGGTGGCGCACGGAGACGCCGATCGGGAGCGGCCGGTATCGTTTCGAACAGAGGAATTTCCCGATGGGAAGCTGCAACGTGGATATTCCCGCCGGACTGAGCATCGACTTTCCGGCGGAGGAGGGCGCCCCCACCAACGTGTTCTTCGTCCCCGCGCACACCCGGACGACGGATGACTGGTATCCGACGGAAAGAGGGGACAACCTGGGCCCGACGATGCACTCGGAGGACGCCGTCTCCGTGGAGATCGTCGTGCCCGAGGCGATGAGGGCGGCTGCGACGAGCGGCCGGTTCGTGAGGACATACCGCTGGCGGAGCCTGGATACCGACGGTAAGAGCACCAGCGATAACAGGCTCGACTTGACGCTCGAGATCGGCGAAGCGCCTCGCGATGAACCCGGCGTGCTCGCCGTGTCGCCGGGCGATGGATTCAGCTCGTCGAGGACGGACCCGAAGAAGAGCTTCGAGCCGTCGTCGAAAATCTACACCCTCAGGAACGCCGGAAAGCAGGCCCTGAACTACAGCGTTTCCAAGAAAGCGGACTGGCTGAACCTGGACACGACGGCCGGAAGCCTCGGCCCCGGTCAATCCGCCGCCGTGACCGTATCCGTGAACGTTCCGGTGGCCGACAAACTCGAAGAGGACACGGTTAAGGACACGCTCGCTTTCACCAACACGACCGACGGCAATGGAAATACCTCCCGGCCGGCCGAGTTGACCGTCGGCGAAGAGCAGGATTGGCAGGTGTTCCTCACGGGCTACGAAATTGATGAGATGAATCCTTACTGGAAGATCACGACCAAGGTCAGGGGAGCGATCCGTTTCGACTACAAGCTCAGGGGAGAGTTCACCATAACCAAGAAAAAGGGCAAGTGGCAATACAAGAAAGGCGTTATCACTCTGGCCGACGTCGGCCTTTCGAACCTCTACGAGCCCCTCAAGGTTTGGCTCGTCAAGCCGCTCAACTGCCGGAACTGCTCCCAGGTGGTGAACCTGAAGGGAACCCCGCTATCCGGCCGTGTGGACGGGAACGAGGTGAGGCTCTTCTGGGGAAAAAAGCGCCCCCAGGTTGAGGTGGAGGCGAAGATCGTGGTGCCGTGCACGCCGATGCCGGATTGCGCCCAGTGGAAGAGCAGGCTCTTCATCTCCGAAGAGTTCATGGACCGGATCAACGATGTGTTCCTGCCGCTCAAGCACGAGGGCGTCGTCACGCCGCCGAAGCCCATCATCAGCCCGCAGGGATCGCGCTGGATAAGTTATACGTTCATACTCCGGCGGCTCAAGTAGGGAATGATGAGGCCGCATCACTATAATACCTAGGATTGTCGGGTCCCTCTTCTTGCCGACAGGGAAGCCGCAACCGCCCCGGCGAACGTGCCCCCGCAGCAAAAAACGAGAATCCCCATACCCTGGGACCAAAATATGGCGCCCCGCTTTTCCCATTCCAGAAGAACGACGGCGACAAGCACAAGAAATGGGGCGCTCAGAGCCAGCATGACGGGCCAGTCTTTGCGATAGGCGTCGGGATGGCCGCGCGACAGGCGGAACTGGGTAAAGAACAAACAAGCGCCCACCACGATGAATGCCGCGATAAGTCCCGCATCGCCGAAGTTATACTGCAGCGGTTCCCCAAGCACCCATAAAAGAACAAAGAAGACAAGTCCCAGGAGAAAGGCCACCAAAAGCCTTCGCATTTTCATTTGTCCTGTCCGGAAAGCCCCTGGCCTATTGGCTCCCTGAGCGCTGCGGGAGGTTCATCCTGCGCAGCAGGTCCTGGAAGCGCGGGTCGTCGTAGACGGCCTCGAATCCCCCGCCGGCTTTCCAGTGCACGCTGATCCACGGCAGCGTGGCCCGGTGAGCCTCGTATGCTCTTTCGAGCACCTCGAAGGCCGAGTCCTTATCTCCAAGAGCCAGATAGGCC
>JAFGRZ010000107.1 GCA_016934895.1 Candidatus Aminicenantota bacterium | reverse complement strand
TGGGACGCCGCCATCCACAACGACGCGGAATCCCGGATGCCGAGGGAGGAGCCGTTCAACCTGAGCTGGAACACCTTCTGGGATGTGCGGGTGGTCATCAACGACCGGGGCTGGTTCGTCGAGATGAGAATCCCCCTGTCCAGCTTGCGCTTCCAAGCAAAGGACGGAAAAGTCATCATGGGATTGACCTGCTACCGCTGGATCGCCCGCAAGAACGAGAACGACGTTTTTCCGGCCATCTACCCCAAGTGGGGTTTCACGAGCGCCTTCAAGCCCTCCCAGGCCCAGGAGGTCTCGCTCGAAGGCCTACGCAGCCGGAATCCGCTCTACATCGCGCCTTATATCCTCGGCGGGTCCGGCTACTCCTATGACCTGAACGATGAAGAGACGGCCTATCTCCGTTCCAAGGCCCCCGCGGCGGAACTGGGACTCGACCTCAAATACGGATTGAGTAGTAACCTGACGCTCGATATCACTCTCAATCCCGACTTCGCGCAGGTCGAAGCCGACGACCAGCAGGTCAACCTGACCCGCTATTCTTTGTTCTTTCCCGAAAAGCGGCTTTTCTTCCAGGAGCGGGCTTCGGTCTTCGACTTCAGCTTCGGCGCGTTCAACCGCCTGTTCTACAGCCGACGGATCGGGCTCTACGAGGACGAGGATGAGGAGGTCAGCACCGCCATTCCCATTTATGGGGGGGTGCGATTGATCGGCCGGGCCGGTCCCTGGGACCTCGGTTTCATGGACATGCAGACGGCGCCCCTGGCGGAAGAGAACGCCCCCGGCGAGAATTTCGGAGTCGTCCGCGTCCGCCGGCGGGTCCTGAATCCCTATTCCTACGTGGGCGGGATCATCACCTCGCGAATCGGCAGAGACGGGTCCTATAACGAAGCGTATGGATTCGACGGGATCCTCCGCGTCTCCGGGGACCACTATCTTTCTTTCGCCTGGGCCCAGACTTTTGAAACCGGCAGGAACAACGATCCCCTCTCGCTCGATCCAGCGCGCCTCCGGATCGCCTATGAACGGCGGACCCGGGAAGGATGGGGCGCCTACCTGGGCCTTTCACGGGCCGGGAAGGACTATTCTCCCGGGATGGGATTCGAGATGCGGGAGGACTATACGGCCGGCCGGGCCGAGATCCTCTATGGCTGGCTTCCTGGGGAGAGATCCTTCCTGCAATCCCATTCCATCCGGGCGGAAGGAATGATCAGCCTCCGCAATGAAGACGGGACGGTCGAGTCGGCCGAGTTCGGACCGGGGTGGGAGTTCAACACCAAGTCCGGCTGGGGCGGGCGCTTTTCCTACGAGTTCAAGAAGGAAAGCCTCACTGAAATGCTCGAATTCTCGGATGAGACCAATGTCCCTCCCGGAGAATACAACTTCTTCTTGGCCCGGGGATTTTTTCACGCTCCGATGGGCGGTCTCCTCGGATTCATGTCCATGGTGGAGGCGGGGTCGTTCTACGACGGCTCGAGGATGACTCTCCGGATCATGCCCACTTGGAGCGTCCTGCCCGAGCTGAGCCTGGGCGGACAATATGAGTTCAACCGCTTGGTTTTCGCCGACCGGGACCAGAAGCTTGTCGCCCATCTTGTTCAGGTCCGGCTGGAGGCCACCTTGGATATGAAATCCTCCTTTCTCGCTTTCGTCCAATATAACGGCGCCGAAGATCTCGTCGTCGGAAATGTCCGCTTCCGTTACAATCCCCGCGAGGGAATCGACCTCTATCTGGTCTATAACGAGGTCCTGAACACTCACAGGGCCGGCAAGGTCCCCCTCCCCCCGTCGAGCAATGACCGGGCGGTCCTGCTCAAATATTCTTATACCTTCAATCTTTAGGCGGACCGGCCCCTTCTTTCAAGGTCACCTCGTAGACATCGCGGATCGGAGACTGAGCGTAAAAAGGGATGAACTTGGCCACCTGGGCTTGAAAGAAACGGCTCTGCTCAGTCGCGAGAATCGCCTCCCGGCTTTCCCAGAAGGTGATGGCGATGGACTCGCCGGTCTTCGGGTCAATCAGGAAATACCCCCCATTGAAACCAGTCTGTTTCCGGCACAGCGGAATAACGTCTTCTTCGAAGGTTCGGGCCGCCTGGCCCATTCTGTCGATCTTCAGCCGGCTCCTGAGGATGCGTGCAAACATAATTCCCTCTCTTCTTCTGCCGGAAGGATATCAATCCGCCTCCGAAAAGTCAAAAGGTTTCAGACTTCCGGTCGTTGACAGCTTCTGCCCGGAATGATATCTTTCCGGACTCAGCTCGAAGGGCCGTTCCTTCGGGCCGCCGGTTTTGCCGATGAGATTAAAAATCAAGATGGTTCTTGCCCTCCTCGCCATGGGCGCGACTCTCTCTTGCACATCCTCCCGCCTTGACGAAAGGCCGAACATCATCCTCATCTCCATCGACGCCTTGAGAGCGGACCATCTTTCCACTTACGGTTACGCCTATCCGACTTCCCCGCACATCGATGAGTTCGCCGGGAAATCCACCGTCTTCGAATTCGCCTATTGTCTCATTCCCAAGACCTCCGCCTCTTTCGCCTCGCTGCTGACGGGACTGCATCCCTTCGTCCACCTGACCCAACCGAACCAGGATTCCCTGAACGAAAAATTCATCACCCTGGCGGAAGCGCTCAAGCTGCGGGATTACGCGACCGCGGCGGTCATCGACAACTCCAATCTCTCCCCGAAGTACAAGTTCAACCAGGGCTTCGACCGCACCGTCGCCGTCTGGGACGACCGGGAGAAAAGGGAGGAGTCCACTCCCTATATCACCGAAAAGGTGCTGGAGTTCCTGGCCGCCCCCCCCAAAGAGCCGTTCTTTCTCTGGGCCCATTATATCGAGCCCCATTTTCCCTATGTTCCTCCGAGCCAATTCATCGAAGACCGCCCCGAGGGAAGAGTGCTGGCCGAAATTCCCCGGGCCATCGTCGTCGCCAACAAAAGCCAGCTCGAGGGCCGCCCCCGGGAGGGCCATTTCATCGCCCTCTACGATGCCACGGTGAAGTATGTCGATTCCGAGTTCGGAAGAATCATGAGCCTGATTTCGGAAAAAGGCTTGGACAAGAATTCCATCATCATCCTGACGGCCGATCATGGGGAGGAACTGGGAGAACACAATTTTTTCTTCGATCACGGACCTCTGACGTTCAATTCGAGCATGCGGGTGCCCCTTATCGTCTACCTGCCCGGAAAAAACGGCCGGCGCCTGAGATATCCGGTCAGCCTGATGGATATTTACCCGACGATCTTGAACGAGGCCGGGCTCGTCCCTCCCTATCCGATCCAAGGGGCGAACCTTTTCTCGGAAAAGGGCCGGGGCGATCTCTTTCTCGTCGGACCCGGAGGGTCGCGGGCGGTCGTTTCCGGGAAATACCACCTGGTGAAAGTTATTCCCCAAATGGTCGAAAGGCTGGGTCTCGAAGATTATTATCTTTTCGACCTCGAAAAGGATCCCTTCGAAAAAGAGAACCTGGCCCGGAAAAGGGACCAGACGACCCGGATGCTCCTTCGGAAGATCTCGGATTTCTTTGAGGGCGCTGTCTACTTCAAGCCAGCCGACAGCAAGGAATCGAAGGTGGAGCTTTCGGAGAGGGAATTGGAACGGCTGCGAACTCTCGGCTATATCCGCTAGCCGGCCGGCATTCCATCCCTAGACCAGGATCTCGTTGCAGGCCCTGACTTTTTCCAGGCTGATCTCGGGGTTAAACGTCCAGGAGTACATGTTGACGGAGCGGAAATAGGGGAAAAAGCGGGCCCGGTAAAGAGGCCCCAGCGGATAATAATCCTTCGTCCACTCGATGGCCCCGATGCAGTCCCGGGCTCGGATATAGCGCAGGAATGCCTGGATGAACAGGAACCTCTCGCGGGGATTGAGGCCGGGGTAGGCGACATGATTGATCCAGGCCCATCGTTCCTTGGTCCGGCCGAGATGGTCATGGAAGATGAAGTTGAGCGCCCCTTTGATCCGTCCGTCCTCTTCGTAGACGACGGTCTGGGCGACGTCCGGACAGGCAAGCTCCCAGGCCAACTCCTCGCGTTCCCACACTCTCGCCAGTTCGATCGTATCCCGGTAGCCGTTGAACAAGGACAGACAATCGTCGAGATCATCCGGACGGTACTCCCGGACGGCCTCATCCCCTCCCCAGCGGGGCTTCCGATCCCCGCCGATCAGCTTGACGGCCGCTTTTTCCCAGCTCTTGAGGCCCTCTGAGGCCTCCACCCGGCCCAGGTCGGTGATGCGGGCGATGACTCTCAGGCGCTTCATATACTCCAGGCGGTTCCCTTCCTCCCGGAGCTTCTGAAGCATCAGCGTGGAGCGGTGGCCGGTCTCGAACGTGGCCAGGGCAAAATCATATCGGTACGTCCGGTTGAGCCGGAGGGCCTCGCGGATGATCGCCAGGGCATGCCCCTGCCGCAACAGCTCCTTGCGGGTGACCAGCAGGCAGCTCCAAGGCCCCCGATACACCTGACCGCGAAAATGAAAGGAGTGGGGAGCATTCCCCATGAACGAGACGATTTCATCCCCCCGGTAAGCCGCGATGAGATGATCCTCATGCTGGATCCGGCCGAACAGATAGCGGAGAAAGGCCGGACGGTAAAAGTTCGGGAAAGACGACATCCCATACTCATCCCGCCAGGACGAATGGGCCATTTTCTCCAGGGCTTCGTAGTCCCCGCGGAACGGTTCCAAGGTGAGTTCGCCGGGGTTCACTATCTCATCCCGAACGGGATTGGCCGTTATGACCGGGCCCGAACGTCTTGAACGCGACCGGCAGGGCGGCGCGCCGCTTGAACCGCCTGAGATCGCCCTTGTTGATCAAGAGTATCATGGAGGAACCCGGGGCCTCCTCGCTTCGCAAAATCGCCGCTAAGGGGTGAGTTGCTTATACCATAACCGGCCGAGGCCAGTCAAACCGACTCCGGTGGAGCTATCATAGAAGCCTTGCCGAAATGCTCTTTGAGCGAACCCGCTCCTCCCCTATGATAGGGCGAGAAAGGAGGCCCGATGAAGACGGAGACCGTTCCCGCCGGACGCGCCTAGCGGATCGGCTGCTTGCCTCTCCCCGATAAAGCCGGAAAGCCCCTAACGGAATCGATGAGGGCCGGGTTCCCTGCCGCGCCGACGATCGGGCTTTCATGCCCCTGGCTGTCGCGAACCGTTACGGTGTAGGCATAGGTGTCCTGGACGCCGGCGTCCGTGTCTAAATAGGCATAAGAATCGCCGTTGACCTCGCCGATGAACTGATAGGCGATGTCGCTTTCACCGGCCTTCTTCCTCCAGATCCGGTGAAGCATGATCTGGACTCCCAGAGCATCGTTCGCCGGATTCCGGCTCCATGTCACCTGGCTGACGTGACGTGTTTGGAAGAGGCTCTCATCCTTGTGGGTCTGCCAACGGATGTCCAGGGGCTGGAAGAGGCGGTTGATCTCGACGGTACGGACGCGGCTGGCCGAGGCGCCTTTGTCGTCCAGGACCGTCAGCCTGACCGGGAACGTCCCCCAGGTTTCAAAAGTGTGACTGACCACCCGGCCGGAGGCGCGGCCGCCGTCCCCGAAGTTCCAGCTGTACTGGATGATATTTCCATCCGGGTCGCTCGAGTCGGTGGCGTCGAATGTGATCTCCACCGGGTATATCCCCGTCCCGGGGTAAAATCCGAACTCGGCCGTCGGAGGCACATTGTCTGTCGGCCCGCCGGCCGTGCCCATGTTGCACCAGATCTCCCCGCCTCCATCCCAGACGTAATAGATCGTGTCCAGGGCCGGGCTGACCGCCACATCCGAGTAAGTGGCTCCCGCGGATTCGGGGACCATCTTTTCTCCCGTCCAAACGCCCCCGATGTTGTCGTTCTTATAGACCCCTATTCCGTCCCCATACGCCCCGACCTGCCAGCAGCAGTAGAGATTACCTTCGCGTTCGTCGAGCGCCGGGTAGTGGAGCAATCCCTGGGGGGAGAGACTGACCGGATGCGTCCAGGCGTTCCCCGTCCAGCGGCAATATCGGACAATGCGCTGGCCGCCCAGCTGCGGGCAGGGCGTGAAGGCGATGTGACCGATGTCGTTGTTATCGACCTCGATCGCCGGGACCTGCTGTTTCACGCTGCCGCGGTACATGACCTTGGGCGCAGTCCAGGCCGCGTCCAGGCTTGTGTTGCGCTTCGCGTAAAAGATCTGGTAAAGCCCGGAGACGGGATCCTTCCCCTGCCAGCTCAGGAAAGCGACATTCTCGCCGACGGCGATATCGGGGAACTTCGACTGCGTGATGCTGACGGCCTTGACGTCTTCCCAGACTCCCCCGATCCTCGCTCTCGAATGGACCTTGAAGCTGTCCATGGTCCACCAGGATGTGAAAATATTCCCTTCGAAATCCACGGCGACGCGAGCCGTATCGGCGCCGCCGGAGCTCCAGTCGGCGAGGATCATTGGCGGATCCCACGTCCCGCCGAGATTGATCCTTATCGAGATCCGGGTCTTTTCAACATAGATCACATAGATGTTGTCGCTTCCGTCGATGGCGATGCCGACCGGCCTTTTCTCCTCGGTAAAGACCAGTCCGTTGTTGCTCAGATTGAGAGGCGTGCTCCATGTCTTTGAAAAGACGTCATACTTGGAATAGTAAGCGTTGCCGGTCTCCCGGCCGATGACATATTCGGCCCAGGCGACATGGACGTTGCCCAGCGAATCCACGGCCACCCGCGGCGACAGAGACTCCAGGCCGGGAGAGCGGGAAACATTGGTGGCTCCGCTCGCCGGGCCGCTCAAGGCCGCGAAAAAAGCCAGAAAGACGAAAAGAGTAAGAATAGGTTTCAATGGCATTTTCATAGTCAACTCCGGGCTCTATATTGCCGGAAGCTTCGACACCTTGTCAAGGCGGCGACTCAGATCGCTGTAAAGGAGGCCGGGATTATGATATAATTTTGCGAGTTCTCAAATGAATAAAGGGCGCCCCCTCGGCTCCTTGGCGTTGACGCTGGGCCTGCTCTGGCTGGCGCATGGGATCTCTGCCGCCACTCCGGGAGAAAGCGCCCCGAAAAATTCCTCTTTGGAGGCGGGAGCCGCCCAGTTCGCCTATGAATCCGTCGAACAGCAGGTCCCTTTCGGCCATGCGGAATCCATAAAGCTTCCGCTGGTCAAAGAGAACAGATCCGGGCAGGTCTGGGCGGCCTGGGAGGATTGGCGGAACGGCCGGAACGCGATCGGGATAGGGCGCCTCGAGGAGGAGGGCCGTCTCGTCCCTGCCTTGACGACTTTCCCGGGCGGATCGAATTTCTCGCCGGATTTCGCCTTCGGTCCCGGAGATACTCCCTGGGCGGTCTGGGGAAATTTCTCAGACCGGGGATATTCCATTTATATCCAGGATATCGCCTCGCGGAGGAGATGGCGTCTCTTTCCGGCTGAATCCACGGCCCTGACCGATCCCAAGATCGTCTTCGACGGGAGCGGTTTCATCCAGGTTTTCTGGAATGAAACACGCCCAGAAAGCTGGCGGATCGTCTCCCGGACGTTCGACGGAACCGTCTGGTCGCCGCGGACGACGGCGCTCCGGGCGACCGCCTCTCCGACGGTCAATCCGGACGTCGTCCGGGACGGGAGGGGCTCGATCTGGCTGGCCTGGTCGGCCTATGACGGCCGGGACTACGAGATCTACCTCTCGCGCTCGGATGGACATGGCTGGACCTCGCCGGTCCCTCTGACCGACAATGAAGAAAATGACCTTTTCCCGTCTCTAGGGATCGGGGCCAACGACGAGCTCATAATCAGCTGGGAAATGTCTTCGGCCGCCGGGAACCGGGTTTTCGCAGCGATGTACAAAGAAAACGAACCGCTCCGCAAGGCGCCGGTTTCGCCTTCGCTTCGGGAGAGCGTTGTCCCGCGGACGGTCTTTCTCTCGGGCAAGGTCTCGATCGTCTGGAGGTCGGCGGACGGCCCGGTGACAAGACAATGGACCGCCCCCTTTGAGATTCCGGAAAATCAGGGCGCGGACCCGTCTCCGGAGCGTCCCCGGATCTTCAACCCCGATCGTGACGGGAACGCCTACATCGGCTTCGGGGACAGCATAACCTACGGTTACATCGACCGTCTGCCCGCGCCCGAACTCGGTTATCCTCCCCGCTTGGACGTGATCCTCGATCAAAATTTCGGGCCGACCGAAATGATCAACGAAGGTCTCGGACGCGAAAAAACCCCCGAGGGCCTCATCCGCATCGAAACCGTTCTGGATTCGCACGCCGCCGGATCCATCCTGATCATGGAAGGGACCAACGACGTCATCAATTATTATATCTCGATGGACACATCGCTCTTCAACATCAAGGAGATGGCCCGGAAGAGCCTGGAAGCGGGAGTGTTTCCGACCATTACGACGATCATCCCCCGCCGCGACTGGGTCTGGTCCGATCCCCAGGTCAGGACCCGCCAGGCTTATCTGAATGAACAGATCCGCCTGCTTCCGGCCGAACTCCACGTCTCGTTCGTCGATATGGACCGGCTATTCCTGGAATTCCCCGCCGAGGACGGCGGCCTGCTCTCTCTCCTTTGCAATGATTTCAAGCATCCGAGCGAGAAGGGGTACCAGTTCATGGCCGAGGCCTGGTTTGACGAAATCCGCAACCATCCCTTCCCTCCGGTCGACATCCGTCTGAAAAGGAGGATTCCCGAGAGAGAAAAGCGCGACGGGAGGGAGACGATCTCGTTCCGCGTGCCCAGAAACCCGCGCCCGGCCGCGAGCCGAAAGGAGAGGAATCTTCTTTCGTGGCAGGCCAACCCCAAGATCTTCAATCCGGCCAGGATAAAAGGCTACAAGATCTACCGCGCGACGCAGGGAGAAGCGGAGGATGGCTTCCATTTTCTCGCGCTGGTTCCGGATGTCTCTCTATTCGTGGATTCAGACATCGAGATGCTCAAACAATATGTCTATCTCATCTCCACTCTCAGGGATGACGACGTCGAAGGTCCCTGCTCCGGGCCGATCGATCAATAGGACCGGATTCGATCCTTTCCGGCGCTTTCGATGCAACGTTCTGTGATCCATCCGGTTTCTAATTAGAAGAACCGTGTATTATAATTGAAACATGAAGGCGCCTTCTCCCGAGGACAGACCGGAGCTGCTCACCCGCGGCCTGAGCCTATTCGTCTCCCTGTTGATCCATGCGGGAATGCTCTATCTTCTGGTCACCCATTTCGTTTCCGTCCGAATCATCAAGTTCGAGAGACCCGTCACCTCTGTTGTCATCGTGCCGCCGCCGCCTCTCGAGCTCCCCGAGACCGCCCGGAATCCCTCCAACCTCCCCGAAGTGATCGAGGGCTTCCCCGAGTTTCTTCCGTCCCGGACCCTTCCGCTGAAAACCGCCGGACCCCCTCCCCCGGTCACGTCCTTTGAGGGATCCCCGACGCCTGCCGCCGTCGACGCATTCGAGCCCAGATTCACGTCCGGATTCCGGCTCGATCAGTCCCCGCCGGAAAAACCGGGGATCATCTCCGGCGACCGGCTTCGGTTGCCCATTCAGGAGAGGATGATCGGGTCCACAAGTGATCTCGTCCGGCCGGCCGCGCCTCCGCCCAAGGACGTCGACTGGCGGAAATACCTCTCCGTCGGATCGGGAGGGCTCCGCGGATATCTCTCCGGCGCCTCCTCCGGGAGAATTCGAACCCGAGGATCTGTCCGGAGCGGCTCGACGGTCTCCGCCGATATCAAAAAGTATAACCTTTCGCCCTGGGCCGGAAAGGTCGTCGAGCTCATCCAGAAGAACTGGGATATTCCCCCGACACGCCCGGCCAACCCGAGTGCGGCCGTCGAGATCACCGTCGTTTTCGCGAAGAGCGGCCAGATCTCCGCTCTCGAGGTCGTCTCTTCCTCGGATGACCCGACTTTCAATCAATCCGCGCGCTTCGCCGTGGAACTGAGCTCTCCTTTTCCCCCTCTTCCGGAAGATTTCCCTGCCGCCAGCCTTGAAGTCTCCTTCGTGTTCTCCGTCCAATGAAAAACAAGATCCTTGTTTGCGTCCTCCTGTCAGCCCTCTGGAATGCCGCCCTGGCGGAAGATTGGAAGACCGAACTCATCGACTTCTTCAAAGACGAGCACGCGGCCGACTATCGCGGCGCCGCCGCGTACCTCAAGGAAAAAATCGATGCTCTCGGCGAAGAGGACAAACCTCTGGCTTGCGGACTGCTGGCCTACTTGCATGCCCGGCTCGAGGACAGAGAGAATGAGTATCAGAAGCTGGGCGAATACTTCGAAAAGTACGGCGCTATCGGAATGGGTTTCACATTCCTTCCGCTCTCTATCCGGAACAACCTCCTCCGCTATCTCCGGGACTGGCAGCTCCGCTACCCCTGGGTGCTCAAGATCGGCTTCGTGACCCCGGGCGCTGAAGAGACATCGTCGCTCCTGCCGAATCCCCCCGAAACGATCCTCCTCGGAGTCGAGATGGCCAGCGACGTCTATTACAAGCTGCTGGAGGGCGGGAACGTCCTCAAGGGCGGTCGGTTTCACCGCGGCTTCAATGCGGTCTCCCTGCCGGGCTGGAAGCTTTTCCGTGAACCCGGCGCCTTCCCCTTTGTCCTGGAATTCAAGGCGGGGGATCTCGTCATCCGTCGGGAGCTCATTGTCGGCGTCCAGATGGAATCGGTCGGCATCATGGGTAAGCCCTCCGGCAGCCGCAAGGAGGAGGAATTCCTCCTGGAGATGTATTTCGGGGATGCCCTCCTCGCCTCGAGCCGGAGAACTCTCCCCGCAGCCCGGGACATGGAGATTGAAACTCCGCCCCCGAGCGGCAAGTATGATCCGTTCGGACCCGGTTATCAGAACGAACCGAGAATTCCGAGCGGCGTCCCCATCATGGCCATCCCGGCCGCCATCATGGAGGCCATCAAGGCGCTCAAAAAGAAGGACGAGGTGGAGCCCGTCCCCCCGCCCAAGCTGAAGACCGACTTCCTCGTTCTATTCATGCGGCCGAGCTCCAGGGGCGACGATATCGAAGTGCGGGCCCGGATCTCACTGGGTTTGCGGGAGATGCGATTTCTTTCCTATTCGCTTCTCGACCCTCATTAGGGGACGTTCCCTTTTTTTGTTCCCTTTTCAGAGGTAAAACCGGTAGAGGATGCCCAGCCCCCATTCTGTCCCACCCAGGTTGACCCGGAATCCCGGTTTCTCCGTTTTAACCAGGCCATACTTCATATAGCCCTTGAGAGAAAGCCCGGAAGTCAGGTGGACATACGCCCCTGCGGTGAAGTGCAGACCGGCCTGACTCCCGGTCGATGAAACGATGGGGAAGGCCGGATCATAGGTCTCTTTATAGAGGACATATTCCACCCCGGGACCGAAAAAGAGGGCGTATCTTCCGGTATCATAAGAGTAGCGGAGAGAGAGAAAAAAATCGGTCAGGCGCAGGCTGAGAGATTCCTCCGTGTAAGACGTCCGTCCCTTCTTGCTGAGGATCCGGGCGCCCGCCGCGACGTCGAGGCCATGAGGGTCCCGGATCGGAAACCGCAGCGTCATCTCCGTCCCAAAAAACGGAGCCCCCTTGCCGTAGAGTTCCTGGAAAACCTCGTCCTGGAGAAAATAGAATCCACCCAGGAGCCCGACGGTGAAATATTTTTCCTCATCCGGAAGCAGTCTGATCCGGGTCTGGGGCTGGGACCAGGCCGTTGCGGCCCAGATAAGCCCAAGGGCGAAAAGAAGGAAACGTTTTCTCACATCTCCCCCTTCAGGCTCTTGATCATCAGTTGACGCTCTCTCCGCTCGACCTCAGGGCTGCCGTTGACCGAAACTGTGACGGGCTCACTTTCCAGGCCCAGACTGTCCACCGCTGTGACAGCGAAATGATAGGCCCTCGTCTTGTCCAGGTTTCGGACGGTAAAGGTAAATTGAGTTTCCGGCAACTCGGCCAGCCGGATCTGGCCCTGATTCAGCTCATAGACTCTGTATGCCTGGACGTCATTATTGAGAGGATTCGGCTGCCAGCTCAACTCGATCAGCGTCTCCCGGTAGAAGAGCGCCTTATTCTCAATCATCCGGCCTTGAACATCAAGGGGCGGTGAGATGGGGGCCACAAGGACTTTCTGACCGGGAGTCAGGCCGGCGTAAATTTTTTGGGTTCCGTCCGGGAATGTCACCCTCAGGTCGTAGCGGGCGCCGCCGGCCGCGGGCGCGCCGAAATGGGCGACGGGCGAATCCTGGCCGAGGTAACCGTATTCTCCCGTGATTTCGCGGTGCCCCTTCAGATAATCTTTATCGCCGACGTGGCCGGCCGTGTAAAGGTCAAGCTTGGAACCGATGCCGCCGCTGTGTCCCTGCGGGTCGCTCATGATCTCAACCTCGATCCAATCGGAGTTGTTGAGGTCGTTGCGGAAGAGCCTGTTATAGCCGTCCTTGTTGGTTACGTAGATGTCGAGGTCGCCGTCGTTGTCGAAGTCCGCCAGGGCGGCGCCCCGGGGATCGGCAATCGCCAGGGAATCCTCCAGCCCCGATTCGGACGTCGGGATCAGGGAAAAATGCCCCTCGCCGTCGTTCTCATAGACGTTCTCGCCCGACAGGTAAAGCTCGAGAACGGCGTCGTTGTCGAAGTCCCCGAAGCACACCTGAAAACCGCTGATCGCTCTGTCCCAGCGGATGACCTGGTAGCGGTAATACGAACTTTCCGCGTTCCGGTAGAGGGCGATCCGTTCCTGGCCGACGATGGCCATGTCGAGGTCGCCGTCGTTGTCAAAATCCGCGAAGACAACGCCGTTGTCGAATTCTCCGTTGCTCGTCGAGATGCCGACCTGTCCGCCGACATTCCGGAAATACCCCGTCCCGTCGTTGCGATAGATGGTCGAAGGAGGCCCCCACATGGCCTGGGCGATATCGATATCGCCGTCGTCGTCAAAATCGCCGGTCGTCACACCCTGGACGAAACCGGTCCAGTCAATGCCCCGATATTCGGCCGTGAAGGTGCCGTTCCCGTTATTGATATAGAAGTTGGGCAAGCTCCGGGGAGGGGACGGAAGAGGATTGTAGTAGTCCGGATCGGAGAGCGGATTGGAGAAATACAGGTCGATGTCTCCGTCGCCGTCGAAGTCCGCGGCCGCGACGCCGCGGGTCGTCAGGTCGACGGTCTGCGCCGGGATGATGGAGGAAGTGACATCCTGAAAGAAAGCGTTCCCGTTGTTCTGATAGAGGTGATTGTGAGCGGGAGAAATCCCGGCGTAGGTGGTGGAAGCGAAAAGATCGAAATCCCGGTCTCCGTCCCAATCCACGAAAACAGCCCCGTGCGTTCCGTAGGCGTAAGCGTCGGCGACACCCCGGGATCCCGCCTCATTGACGAACGAACCGCCGTAGTTGATGTACAGGATATCGGCGACGGCCGCTACCCCCCGGGCTCCTTCGTTTTTGACGAAAATATCGACCCGGCCGTCTCCGTTGACATCCACCCAGGAAACACCGTGTCCTCCAAAGTCGCTGTACCCCTTGACTTGGAATTGCTCGCTGACCTCGGTGAAGTGGATCTGGCCGTAGGATAAAACCGCGGCGCCGAGAAGACCGAGAAAGGCCCGACCGAAACGGGCCGCACCGCCCGACCTGCCCTTAGCGTTGCACACGCGTGTTTCTCGTCCGTTCTCCCGATTTCCCCAAGAGTGTGCCAACAATGCGGCCATTTGTCAAGATGATGGTCTCGGCCGACCCGCTGGGATGAATCGGGGCCGGTCTCCGGCGCGTTGACTCAACTCGCGGCTTTCCCTATCATAGGGACGACAAACTGAACTTGAGAAACCAAAGTCGCTCCCTCCCCCGGCTCGGGCTTATCCTCATTCTCGCCCTGGGGGCCGCCCTGCGCATCCAACACATCAAAGCCGACCCGCCCCCCCTGCTCGTGCATTTAACCAACAGCGCCGGCATCTATTTCGATGAAGCCATGTACTGCCATAACGCCCGCAACAAACTCCTTTTCGACACCTGGATGACGGATGATTGGAACCCGGTCCTTTACAACGGCGTTTTGACGGGCATCTATTATGCGGCCTTCAAGCTTTTCGGGCTCAGCATCGTCACCATGAAAGCGGTAAACATTGCCTTCGGCCTTCTGGGGATTGTCTTTCTCTATCTGGCCGTCCGCCGGTCCCTGGCTTTATCCTATGCGCTGGGTTTCGCCTTCCTGTTCGCCGTGGATTACTACTGGACAATGTACAACCGCATCGGCCTCCTCGAGAATTTCTCCACGCTTTTCTTCATCATCAGCTATTATTTTTCCGTCAGGGCCAAGGACAAGCCCCGCAACCTGGTCGCCTTCGGGATCTGCGCGGCCCTAACCGTGCTCTCGAAATATCTCTTTTTCTATTTTTTCTTCGCCGCTCTTCTGGCGGTGGCCTACTACGCCTGGCAGAGCGGCCGATGGCGCGACCTGCTGAGGTTTCTGGCCGGGTCGTTCGCCGTCCTCGTCGTCTGGTTTTTCGCCGTCTTCATCCCCTTGGCCTCCTCCTTCCGCAAGATCGGCAGCGGCTGGCTGGACCTGTCCTGGCCGGAGAGCGTCGGCCAGTTCTTCTTCAACATCTACCGCAACAACATGCACCGCTACATGAGCCTCGTCCCGCTCTTGTTCATCGTCGCCCTCCTTTTCTCCGTATCGGTGGTCATCCGTCTCTGGAAAAGGAATCCGGCCCCCGAACTCCCCGAGCTGTTCGTCGTCCTGTGGCTGGCGGGGGCATTTTTCCAGATGGCCATCCTGAACTATCAGCCCCTCCGTTATTATCTGAACATCATCCCGGCCCTTTTTTTCGCCGTCGCTCTGGCCGTCAAGAGGCGGCCCTGGATGCGCGCCCACGCCTTGCCGATTTTCCTGGTCTTCCTGGTCATGGCCCCCCTGTTCCACCGGTTCTGGATCGGCCTGGTCAAATACCCCTCGGCCCTCTTCGCCTTCAATTATATGGGAGTGCGGTTTCTCATCTATGCCGCGATCCTGGCCGCCCTCTGGATGTGGCTGAAATCCGGGCCGGGTTTCGAAAGCGCGGCCACGATCTTCATTTTCGGCGTGCTGGCCCTCTCCTCGTTGACGATCTATTATGCCCAATTCTACAGAAAACCGCTGTACCAGCTCCAGGCCTTGTCCAGTTCCATCCGGATGCTGCCGCCGGGTTCGGTGATCATGGGAAACGAAGCGCCCCGGCTCGCCCTGGAGACGGACTTCCGGCTCTTCCCCGCGTTCGAGGGCTGGTTCAACGACCGGGACCCTTTCCGCGAGCAGCGGCCGACCCACCTGTTGACGCTGGACAAGTACTGGGGCGGCGAGATCCGCTGGATCAGGAGGCGTTTCCCGGATGTCGCCTCCCGGCTCAAGTTGCTGCGCCGGTTCCCGCTCTGGGACACGACGGTCTCACTCTATAAGGTCGATTCCACTGAAAGCGACTGATCTCGACGGGCCGTTGATTCGATGGCTTGACAGGCTGTCGGCGCCTGCGATATATGGACTCCAAAATGCGGAGCCTAGATCTGGTTGAACAGGGGACCGGCGGAGAATGGGACAAAACCGAATCTCTGACGGAGATCTTGAGGACTCTCCCGGGCCAGCTTTCCGAGCCAAGGCCCGGCAACACCGACGAGGAGGATTCATGAGAAATCGTCTGGCGAAAATGTCGATGATCACGGGACTTGTCGCCTGTCTCACGACCCCGGCCGTATTGTCCTGTGCCGCCGTCACGCCGGCGAATCCCCCGCAGACGGCAGAGCCTGCATATCTGTATAAAACGACATTCGTCCGGGCGGCTCCGGGAAAGCTTCTCGAGCTCATCGACCTCACCAAGAGCCGGATGGACGTTTATGATGCGTCCGGTGACGAGCGCCCTTTCTGGTGGCGGCACACCCAGGGCGATCAGTGGGATCTCATGCTCCTTTTCCCCATGGGGAGCTACAGCGAGTTCTATTCGAAGGAGCGGATGGCCAGGCGAAACAAGGCCGCAGAGGCTTCCGCTCTCCCGCACAAGGCGTTTCTCCGAAAGCTCAACGCCTGCTCGGCCTGGCGCGAAGACATCCTCGTTCTGGGGCCTCCCCTCGAGTCCATGAAAAAAGCGTTCGAAGACACGGCCTACTACCATATCGAGATCTGCGTCGCACTTCCGGGCAAGCAGGAGGAGCTGTATAAGGAACGCGAGATGGAAAATATTTACCAGGTTGCCCTAGGGCGGCCGGAAAACATGATTTTTGTGCGCGACCAAGGGGCCGCCTGGGACCTCTTCACGCTCGGCTGCTACCGCGACATCATGCACTGGGCGTCAAGCGGCGAGATCACCAAAGAAAGAAGGGAAGAAGCGGCCCGCCGGGCCGGCTTCAGCTCACCCGAAGCGATCGGGCCCTACCTGAGGACGCTGATCGACTGGCACCGGGACACGATGGGGGTGGCGATCAAATAGCGTCGCGGCGAACGCATCCGCTTCCGCGCCCGAGGAGGCCGCAAGACGGCATCAGACCGCCGCCGGGATAAGACACTCAGAAAACGCACGGATCGCCACGGCCTTCAGGCCTGGCGGATTTTCGGAGAGGCATTGTACCCCCGCTCGCCGAACGGTTGAAGCTTCTCCAGCCAGATCTCCTCGAGCAATGTCAACTCGTCACTCACGTTGAAGCCCGGATCGTCCTTGACCTTCACGACCTCGAGGATCTCAAAGACGAAATTTTCGGGACCGTATTCGTTCCATTCTTTCTGGAGAGCCTCATTCCGGTGGTGGCCGATGGTCAACATGAACTTGTGGCTGTTCAGCGGCCCTTCGAGATTCAGGCTGCTGCCCAACAGCACCTTGCCGTTCGCTGTATTCTTGACCTGGAAGATGCCGGCCGGCTTCTTCCTCTCTCGATATTCTCTTTTGATGTCCTTTCTTGTTTTCACCGTCGCTGTCTTTGACATCTTTTCTCCAGATCGGCGGGCGGGTCCTCAGCGAAGGGAGACGCAAGCGGATCCCGTCAACACCGCAAGCCGCGCAACGCTCAAGACAACCGTCATGAAGGCCTCTCGTCCGGGGCTCCAGCCGCGCCCGAATAAATCATAGAAGCCCCCCGAGGCAAAGTCAACCGCCGGCCCCCGGCCATTGACGGAGCGCCGTTGCGGTGTTACCATTCTTCCTTTTGAAACACATCCGCGACAGGCCGGCAGCACACCCCGAAAAGGATTCGCGCCATGCCTAACGGCGGCGGTTGGCGGTCCTTTCTGCGCTACGACGAAAAGCAGGACCGGCCGGAGATCAGCTGGGCCTTGATCCGGCGCGCCCTGGCCTACGGGCGCCCCTACATCGGCCGCATCGCGGCCATGCTGGGCCTGATCATGGTCGTGACCCTGCTCGGACTGGTCCCCCCGTTGCTGGTGCGCAACCTCATCGACCAGGCCCTGCCGGAACGCGACCTCCAGCGGCTGACCTGGCTCGCGCTCGGCATGTTGGCCGTCCCTCTGGTCAACGGGCTTTTGGGAGTGGCCCAACGGTATCTCGGCTCGTCCGTGGGCGAGGGCATCATTTGTGACTTGCGGACAGAGCTCTTTGGCCACCTGCACCGCATGGCCCTGCGATTCTTCACCCACATAAAAACGGGGGAGCTCCTCTCGCGGCTGAACAACGATGTCATCGGCGCCCAAAGGGCGGTCAGCGGCACCATCGTCGACGTGTTCACCAATTCCGTCACGCTGGTCAGCGCCCTGGTGATCATGCTGCGCCTGGAGTGGCGGCTGACGCTGCTGGCGATCGCTGTGCTGCCGCTGTTTCTCGTCCCGGCCCGCTTCCTGGGCAAGAAGTTGCGCGCCGTCGTCCGCGAACAGATGACGCTCAATGCCGAGATGAACGCCATGATGGACGAAACCCTGAACGTCAGCGGCGCCCTGCTCGTCAAGTTGTTCGGGCGGGCCGCCCTGGAGCTGGATCGGTTCCGCGGCCGGGCCGACCGCGTCCGCCGCGCCGGCGTGCGCCAAGCTTACATGATGCGCTGGTTCTTTTTGACGGTGAGCCTGATCAGCGCGGTCGGCACGGTCGTCGTGTTCTGGGGCGGCGGTTGGCTCGTCCTGCGCGGGTCCGGGTTCACCATCGGCACGATCGTCGCCTTCACGGCGTACCTGGGAATGCTCTACGGACCGCTCTCGGCGCTGACCAACGCGCGCATGGATCTGGCCACTTCGTTGGTCAGCTTCGAGCGGGTCTTCGAGGTCCTTGACCTTCCGCCGGAGATCGAGGAAAGGCCGGGCGCGCGGACTCTGGAGTCGGTTGGGGGGGAGGTCCGATTTTCAGATGTCTCGTTCAGCTACCGGCCGGGGGAGAACGCGGCGGAAGCTGCCGCCTCGGGGCTGAGCGAGGTCATCCGTTTCGACCCGCGCGGCCGGGGCATACCTCCTCCTCTCTCGCAGGAAGGCGGGAAGCTGCAGGTCGCGGACCCGGAATCCTTGGAGAAGGTTCCAGCCGCACAAACGCCCTCCCCGGAACGCTGGGCTCTGCGAAACCTCAGCTTCGAGATCAAGCCGGGCGAGCTGGCCGCGCTCGTAGGCCCGAGCGGAGCGGGGAAGACCACGGTCACCTACCTCCTACCCCGGCTTTACGACCCGACGAGCGGCGCCGTCAGCATCGACGGCCACGACCTTCGCGATCTGACCCTGAGCACCCTGGCGAAGCACATCGGCATGGTGACCCAGGAAACCTTCCTGTTCAACGACACGATCCGGGCCAATCTTCTTTACGCCAGGCCGGACGCCGGTCCGGACGCGATCGAAGCGGCCTGCCGGGCGGCCAACATCCACGATTTCATCGCCGGCCTGCCCGAAGGCTACGACACCATCGTCGGAAACCGCGGGTACCGCCTCTCCGGCGGCGAGAAACAACGCATCGCCATCGCCCGTGTTATCCTCAAGGATCCCCGCATCCTCGTGCTCGACGAGGCGACCTCCTCGCTCGACAGTCAATCCGAAGCGCTGATCCAACAGGCGCTGGAGCGCATCATGCGCGGACGGACGAGCCTGGTCATCGCCCACCGTCTGAGCACGATCCTGGCGGCCGACGTCATCCTGGTGCTCGAGGCCGGGCGGCTGGTCGAGCAGGGAACCCACGCGGAGCTCCTGGCCAGGGGCGGCCTGTACGCTTCGCTGTACGAAACCCAGTTCCGGCAAGGACGAGACGAAACACAGCCCTAAGGACGGTGGAGGGCGGACTTGCTCAAATCACCCCGCTTTTTGTCACAGAGCCTCACTCCTCTTGACAGCGAAACGGGGTTTACCCATACTCAAGGCGATGAAAAAAGGCCGGCAAATCCTGGGAATGGGATTTTTTGTCGTCCTTTCACTCGGGATCGCGCTCTTCATCGACATCTATCTTCAGAGCGCGCGCTTCACCATTCTCGATCATTCGTATAAACCCAGACTGGCCATCCTCATCTTCTGGGCGGCGGCTTTCGCGTTGATCCTCGTCTCGGCGCGCCTGCTCGTCCGCGCGGAAGCGTCCTATTTCGGCGCCGACCCGGGATTCTGGCGGCGCCGCTTCGCCTTCTCCTCCCTCCCTCTGGGCCTCCTATTTTTGAGCCCCTGGCTCCTCCGGTTTTACACCACAAGCGGCGACCTCCGGTCCCGGCTCCGCGTCCTCGCCGCCCTGGCCGTCCTGGGAACGCTTTCCCTTCACCTTTCCCGGTTCGCCCGTTTCCTGGTCAAGCGCGGATCCTGGTTCGACCGGACCGTTTCCCGGTTCTCATCCCTGGAACCCCGCCGCCGGCTCGTGGTTCTTTTCCTGATCTCCTTCTTCATCTATCAGGCCGCGGGCTTCATCCTTGTCTGGGAAGGGACTTCATTCTCGGGCGATGAGCCCTTTTATCTTCTGACGACGCACAGTCTTCTCCGGGACGGCGATATCAACGTGGCCGACAACTACGCCCGGCAGGATTACTTCCACTTCTATTCGAAGAAGGACCATCCCCGGCTGAAGCTGGGCATATACGGCCGCCAAGGCAAAAAGGGCGAAGGGACCATCTATCCCATCAACCTGCCCGGGATTTCCGTCCTGATGGTCCCCTTCTACTGGCTGAGCCAGCACTTCCCCGGCAAGTGGCTCACTCTCATCCTGAAGACGAGCCTGGCACTCTGGGCGTCGCTCCTGGGAGTTCAGGTCTACCTCTATGCCCGGGAAACATGGGAGAAGGAGCGGTTGTCCCTGGGCCTCTGGACATTCTACTCGTTCAGCGCTCCCGTTCTCTTCTACGCCGTCCATCTCTATCCGGAGATTCCCGTCGCTTTTTTCGCCGTTCTCATCTTCCGGAAGATCGGCGGACGGGCGCCCCTGTCCTCAAGGCAGCTATTATTATTCGGCTTCCTCCTGGGCCTTTTCCCCTGGTTCGGCCTAAAATACAGCTTCATTTTCTATCCGCTCTTCCTGGTCTGCTTGTATTTCCTGCTCAGAGAACACAGGGCCCGGTTCAGAGCCCTGACCTTCGCCGTCCTTCCCGTCCTGTCCATGGCCCTTTTCTACCTGTTCGTCTACTCGCTCTATGGGACTTTTTCTCCCATCGCCGTCTACGAAGGGGTGATGACGCCGGGACGGCTGGACGCGTTCAAGGAGCTTTTGCTGGGCATCCCCCTCCGGGCCCGGATCGACGCCCTCCTGGATTATTTCCTCGACCAGCGGGACGGACTGCTTCTCTACTCCCCGCTGTATTTTTTCTCTTTCCTCGGTTTCGTCGAGGTTTTCCGCCGGAACAGGCGAGACTTCTGGAGCCTGCTCTTCATCGGGCTTCCCTTCCTGGCCAATTACGCTCTCTTCACTCACCGCCAGGGGGCTTCACCCCAGGGACGGGTCCTGGCGCCCCTTTCCTGGATCCTGATCATCGCCGTCGGGTATTTTCTCGTTCACAACCGCCGCCGGGTCTTCTCGTTTCTTTTCGGCGCGGCCGCGGCCGCCGGTTTCCTCATCGCGGTCATCATGCTCGGCCATCCGTCTTTTCTCTACCAGCCGACCACCCATGAATTCACCTCCCGGCCGGGCGAGTTCTTCGCCTACCTCGGCAACCGGCATATCTTTCTCCCGCCTTACCTTCCGTCGTTCATCAAAGTCGACAACACCCGTTATCTCCCCAATTATCTCTGGCTCGCCGCGATCGCCCTCTTTTTTCTGGCTTACGTTTTTTCCCGGAAAGAGCGGCCGGTGGGCCGGGCCGTTCCGGCCCTCTTCGTCTTCTCCGTTCTCGCCGCCGGCTTTTTCCTCTGGGTGCTTTTCCCCCGGGGGCCGATCTATCCCTACAAGACCATCGCCTACTCGAACCAGAGCAAGCTCGGCTTTTACACGTTCCCGATGGGACGGGGGGCTATTTTAAAAGACGGCGGCGATTTCTATCTTCACGTCGAGAAACCCTACCGGCTCCTCTTCGCCTCGCGGAAAGAACTGGAGGCGGTCAAGCTCCGCTTCGGGTCGAAGACCGGGGAATACGATCTGGAGATGCGGCAATTCGATCTCCCGCTTTGGAAAGGAAGGTCGGAGCAGGATGTCAGAGAGATCGTCTTCCGCCCGGCCGCGTCCTACGCGCTCAGGGATCTCCGCTTCTACGAGATCAGCCTCCGGCTCGTCCATCGCTCGGACGAGTCGATGGCGCTCGAACCCTTCCTTTTCCAGGTCCTCCCGTGGCGGGATTGAAGCGCGGGTAGGCGTCAAGATCGAGCCAGCGACGGGGTTTTCCCGCGCGCTGCATTCTCTCGGCGGCCAGGGCGGCGACCATGGCGGCGTTGTCGGTGCAGAGCGTCGGCGAGGGAATGAAAGCGCTCAATCCGGATGTTCGCGCCAGCGCCCCGAAACCCTCCCGCAGCCTCTTGTTGCGGGCCACGCCGCCGCAGAGGATGAGGGAGACGGGACGATGCCTCTCGATCGCCCCGGTGACATTCTCCAGGAGGGCCCGGACGACGGCGGCTTCGAAGCTCGCCAGGAAGTCGGCGAGATGGCCGTGCTTTCCCGACATCTTCGTTTCGCCGATCCACCTCAGAGCGGCCGTCTTCAGGCCGCTGAAACTGAAGTCCAGGCTGTGGTCCTTCATCCGCGGAAGGGCAAAAGCGAACCTCTCCGGGTCTCCCCCGGCGGCCAGCCGTTCGATCACCGGCCCCCCGGGATAACCCAGGCCGAGAAACTTGGCGATTTTATCCATCGCCTCGCCGGCGGCGTCATCCCGGGTCCTGCCGAGAACCCTGAAATGCAATCTCTTCTTGAGATGGAAAAGCGAAGTGTGCCCGCCGGAAACGAGGAGAGCGATCGCGGGAAAAGGGATGGCGGGATTCTCGAGGAAGGCGGACTCGATGTGGGCCTCCAGATGGTCGATGCCCAGGAGAGGTTTGCGGTGGTAATAGGCCAGTCCTTTGGCGAAAGAGAGCCCGACGAGGAGGGACCCGATGAGACCGGGTCCCTGGGTGACGGCAAAGGCATCGATGTCCGCGGTCTTCATCGAAGCGCGTTCCAGGCTCTCGTTGACGATATAGCCGATCGAGCGGAGATGCTGGCGCGAGGCCAGTTCGGGAACGACCCCACCGTAAGGCGCGTGAACCTCGTCCTGGGAGAGGACCACACTGCTCACGATCCGGCGGCCGGAGGTGACGACGGCCGCGGCCGTCTCATCGCATGACGTTTCGATCGCCAGTATGTTCATCACCCTCTCCCCTTCCTCTCCCATCAAGGGAGAGGCGGTCATCATGAGTGTCATCATGAGGACACTAACCGGTTCTATTTCCCCGCCACGGTTTTAGGTTCTTGCCGTAAGGCGGACGGGCGATCCCCTTCTCGCTGACGATGGCGGTGATCAGTTTCGCCGGGACGACATCGAAGGCCGGGTTGCGGACCGGAACGTCCGGCAGGGTGATAGGACAACTCCCCGCCCGTCGCACTTCGTCGGCCGGACGCTCTTCGATCGGAATTTCCGCGCCCGTTCGGAGGCCGAAATCGAACGTATTGAGCGGCGCCGCCACGTAGAAAGGAAGACCGTGGTGCCTGGCCAGGACCGCCAGGGAGTAAGTCCCGATTTTGTTGGCGGCGTCCCCGTTCCGGGCGATCCGGTCGGCTCCGGTGACAACGCGCCGGATTTCCCCGCTCTTCATCAGCCAGCCGGCCATGTTATCCGAGATCAGGGTCATCGGAATCCCCAATTTATCGAGCTCCCAGGCGGTCAACCGCGCGCCCTGCAGGAGCGGCCGGGTCTCATCGACAAAAACGTGGATTTTCTTGCCCTCTTCGAAGGCCGCCCGGATGATTCCGATCGCCGTCCCGTAGCCGGCCGTGGCCAATCCTCCGGCGTTGCAGTGGGTCAGGACGGAATCTCCATCTTCGATCAAGTCTTTTCCGGATGCTCCGATCTGTCTATTGGTCTCCAGGTCTTCCGTTTCGATGGATTGGGCCTCGCGGAGAAGACGGAGCCCGAGCGCGCCGCAGGGGAGGAGCCGGTTCTCCCGGAATACGCCCGTCATTCTTTCCAAGGCCCAGAACAGGTTCCTGGCCGTCGGCCGCGTCCCGGCAAGCCGCTGGATGACCCGGTCGAACTCCCTTTCGAGATCCTCGCCCGGGGCCACGTTGATGACGCCCAGGGCGACCCCGTAGGCGGCGGCGACCCCGATGGCGGGAGCGCCGCGGATCACCATTGTCTCGATGGCCCGGGCGACATCCTCCGCGCTCCGGCATTCGGTATAGACTTCTTCGAGGGGCAGCTTCCGCTGGTCGATCATGACCACCTTTCCGTCCGTCCATTCGATCGTCGGTCTCATCGTCTCCTCGCCGTTCACAGGATGCCCTTGATCATGGGGCCGATTGTATAGGAACTCGACCGCAAGATAAAGCCCCGCCCGGCGATTCCGCCGCCGCCTTGACTTTTGGACCTGGGTGAAGTACTTTTTGACTGTCCATTTGATCACTCTCAGGCCGGAGAGGATATCGCGCCAAAGGAGGCTAAGATGTTTCTGTTTGGACCGATCGGACCGACCGAGCTCCTGCTCATCCTGCTGATCATCGTCATCATCTTCGGCGCGCGGCGTCTGCCCGAACTCGGCAAAGGTCTGGGCGAAGGCATCCGGAACTTCAAAAAAGGATTCGGCAGCAAGGAATCCGAAGACAAAAAGGGCAACGCTGATAAGACCGACGCTTCCGAAAAAAAATAATGCGCCGGACGCTGGAAAAGCTCGCCCAGGAGCGCCAGGAAAAAGAGAGGGAACTCGCCCGCCGGCTTGATGAAATAAAGCGGAAGGGGAAGAAGGATCTCATCGCCTCGATCGACGGGCTCGTCCGCCAGACAATCGCCGTCGGCGAGGCCAAAGACAAGGAATGGGACGCCCTGGGAAGCCACCACGTCGGCTTGATATTCAAGAGCCTGGAATGGCGTGTCGACAAGCTCTCCGCCGCCTACGAAGACGTTCAGCTCCTGATGAAGAAGTTCATTCTGCTCCGGGAGAAACTGGACCGCTTGCTGTCCGCCCTGGAGGAGAAAAGGGCGCCGGCGCGGGAAGAGGTCAGGGAGCTTCTCGCGCCTCTCGAGGATTGGCCTTACGCCGGTTTTGAGAACCGCTTTCGCGGAGGCCCTGAAGAGGTCACTCAACAACTCCGCAAGTATCTTTCCTTTTTCACCAGGGGCGGCCCCGTCCTCGACCTGGGCTGCGGCCGGGGAGAATTTCTCGAGCTCCTGCGGGAGAGCGGGATCGAGGCGGCCGGGGTGGACCTCAACGGCCAGATGGCCGACATCTGCCTGGACAAGGGGTTGCTCTGCGAGAAAGGTGACCTTCTGGAGAGTCTGTCCTCCCGGCCGGACGGATCGCTCGGCGGGATCTTCTCTTCGCAGGTGATCGAACACCTAGCGCCCGCCTATCTCAAGAGGCTGATCGAGACGAGTTTCCACAAGCTCGGCAGCGGGGCAACAATCGTCCTTGAGACCGTCAATCCCCTTTCGGTTTTCGCCCTCGTCCAAGTCTATTTCCTCGATCCTTCCCATCGCAATCCCGTCCATCCGCAGGCCCTGAAATTCATGCTGGAAACGGCGGGATTCGAGGACGTGGAGATCGTCTACTCTTCCCCCCTGGAAAGAGAAAAGCTTCAGCCGCTGCCCGGGGCCGACGAGCGCGCCGCCATACTCAACCGAGATATCGACAATCTCAACGAACTTCTCTTTGCTCCCGTCAATTACGCCGCGATCGCCGGGAAAAAATAGACATGCCCCTGTTCGCCGGGTTCGACCTCGGGGGGACGCAGCTCAAGTACGGACTTCTCGACGAGCGGCTTCACCCGGTTTTCAAAGCCAAGGCTCCCTCCCCGCCCAGCCGGGGCGAACTGATGGCCCTGTTTAGGGTTCTTTGGGAAGAGCTAAAACGCAGAGAGAGGAGGACCATTCGGGCGGCGGGATTCGGCCTTCCCGGCATTTTCAACCACCGGGAACAAAGGCTCGTTCAGGCGCCGAACTACCCGAGTCTCGATGGTTCCCAGATGCGTCCCGCCATCGCCCGTTTTGTCGAGGCGCCATTTTGGATCGATAACGAGGCCAATTTCGCCGCTTACGGAGAATACCGCTGCGGAGCGGGAAAGGGAAGGCACCACCTGATCCTCATCACCCTGGGAACGGGCATCGGTTCCGGGATCATCATCGACGGAGAAATCTTGCACGGCGCGCGCGGTTACGCCGCTGAAATGGGCCACATCACCGTCCGTCCGAACGGCGCACGCTGCCGCTGCGGGTCGCGCGGCTGCCTGGAGACGGAGGCTTCGGCGGGGGCGATCATCAAAACCTATCGCCGGATCGCCCGTTCTTCTGTGTCCCTGACAACAGAAGAAATCGCCGCCCGGGCCAGAAAAGGAGATACGGCCGCCCGCCGGAGCTTCGAGCGGGCGGGTTATTACCTGGGCATCGGCCTCAGCATCGCGCTCAATCTGCTTAATCCGGAAAAGATCCTGCTCGGCGGAGGAGTGATGGACGGCGCCGATCTCATCCTTGATTCGGCGGTCACCGAAGCCCGGCGGCGGGCCTTCCGGGCATCGTTTACCGCCTCAACGATCGAGAAGGCCGCCCTCGGCAACGACGCCGGTTTCATCGGCGCCGCGGCATGGGCCCGCGACACACTCAGGAGAAAGTCGCCGGGGAGAATCCCGTATCCATAAAAACGCAACGATATCCCCCCGAGGCCTCTTATATGAAGAGGGGGCGCTCCCAAAGGGGACATCCCGAATGGGGACACCCTATGGGGATACAACGGCGTCGTCCAGTCGGCGCGAAGGGTGTCCCCTTTGGGAACGTTGCCATTAGGGATGTCCCCTCTTGAAGTTGACGATATGGCACGAGAATTGCATAATAAACGATAGATCAATGAATGCCAACCGATCCCCCAAGGACAGAGCCATGAGATCTTATCCAGTAAGGTTAATCCTGACGATTGCCCTCGCCGCCGGCCTTTTTTCACCGGCTCTCGCCCAGAGGCAGACGGGAGCGCTCGCCGGCAAGATCATCGATAGCGACGGACATCCCCTTCCCGGGGCGACGGTGAGCATCACCGGCCCCTCGCTTATGGGCATTCTCCATTTCGTGACCTCTGAAACCGGGCTGTTCCGGTTCGCCGCATTGCACCCCGGAGACTACGATCTTCGAGCCGAGATGCCGGGATTCAAATCCTACGTTTTTGAAAAGATCATCGTCGCCGTGGGACGGACCACCGAGATCATCGTCCGTCTCGAGGAGGCCGCCGTGGAGGAACAGGTCACCCTGCTGACCGCTTCTCCGGTCGTCGATGTGGAATCCTCCAAGGTCAGTGTCAATTACAGCTCCCAATTTCTGGCTCGGATTCCGATGAACCGTGACCTCATCGACATCCAGAATTCCATCCCCGGAGCGGTCCCGGAAAGCATGGATTACAGGAGGACATCCTCGATCCTCGGCGGCACGGTCCGCAGCCAGCTCTACGCTCTCGACGGCCTGCCGATGAACGATCCGTCCACGTTTTCCTCGCTGGTCAATATCAACGTCGATGTCTATGAGGAAATCGAGTTCGTTGTCGGCGCTCACCCCGCGGAAGTGGGCCAGACCGATTCCACCTATATCAACATCGTCTCCAAAAGCGGGGGCAACGAGTTCTCGGGCGGGCTCACAGCCTATTTCACCGGTGACTCCTTGAGTTCCGATCTGATCCCGGAGCAGGACGCCGCCGCTTACCAGGTGGACTCTCCGGGCCGATACGCCTCCTATGGAGACATCTCGGCCAACCTCGGCGGACCGATCCTGCCGGACCGGGCCTGGTTTTTTTTGAACGGCCGTTGGAATGGCTGGAGGCAGACCACTTCCGCCAGCCCGGAGGTCCGGATGACCGAACTGGGTTTCTGGGGACCTGAACACCGCCATTACGATTATGAACAGGACGAATGGTTTGGATTCGCCAAACTCACGCTCCAATTCGGCCCGGACATCCGTTATATGGGCATGTTCCATTACAACAACATTCATCAGCCCGTCTACCAGAGCAGCGGCGGACCCAACATCTCGCTGGCCAGCACGGACATCTGGGACCACGAAAGCACCTTCACGACCACCCACCAAATCCACTGGATCAGGGACCAGAATACCTTTTTCGATATCCGCGGCACCCTAGTCCAACGCGACTTCCCTCTCCTCTCCCGCACGCAGAACCAACCGACCTTCTATGACTACAAGCAGGATGTCTTCTGGGGAGCTTCCGCCTATAACGACATCTATAAACGAAAACGGATTATGGCCTCGGCCTCGGTGACTCGCTTCCAGGACAATCTGCTCGGCGCGAGCCATGAGTTCAAGGCCGGACTGGAGTTCGAGCAATCCGAGGAACACCGGGATTGGCATAGGGGAAATCCCTATTATTCCTACTGGGACGACTATGCGGCCGGAAATCCTTACTACTATTCCACCGCATTGAAACAGGGACGACTGCGCATCCATTATTGTCCCCCCGTCGCCGAAGCCTGGGACGTCCAGGAGTATATCCGGCGTTTTTCCGGTTATGTCCAGGACAGCCTGACCGCGGGCCGGCTGTCCCTGAACGTCGGCCTGCGGGTTGATTATTCCTTGCAGTTCGAGCCGGCGCAAGGCCGCCCCGACCTGCGCTACGAGTACGGCCCCGACCAGCTCAACCCGGACATCACCGACGCCAACGCCCTCCTTCTCGCCCTGATCGAGCAATGGCACGGCGATATCGGCCCGGTCTCGCCGTTCGACAAGCTCCTCACCGATTACAAAAAAGTCGTTGATTTTTTCACGCTGTCACCGCGGGTCGGGCTCGTCTATGACGTCTTCGGCAACGGCCGGACGGCCCTCAAGTTTTCCTTCAGCCGCTACTATGAACCCATCTGGTTTTCCAAGTACAACGCCAGCCAGATCTTCAGCGCCGGGTCCGTCGACTATTATTGGAACGACCTCAACGACAACACGCTGATGGATCTTCCGCCGGACGACTCCTATGTGATCCAGTCCTATCCCTCTCAGAACCCCGAGTTCAACTATTATGCCGATGGCCTTAAAGCTCCTCATGTGACCGAATTCCTCGCCGGGGTGGAGCAGGAACTCTTCCGGGATTTCAAACTCGGACTCCAGTTCATCTGGAAGCGAAACCGCAATATCGTCGAAGACACGGATGCCAATAACGGCTATGATCCCGATGCCCGGGACGAGGACGGACCGATCTGGCTGCCCTTCGAGTTCGTCGATCCAGGGTATGACGGCGAGTGGGGAACCCCCGACGACCAGACGCTGACGGCTTACGGGCTCCGCGCCGACCGGCCGGTCCCCACATGGATGGGGACGAATCCTCCCGAAGCGGAGAGGAAATACTGGGCCGTGGGGCTGACCTTCGACAAACGGATGTCCAATCGATGGCAGCTCAAAGGCTCCCTTCTCTACAGCTCTTTCGAAGGCAATGTCGAAGCCACCTACATCACGACCGAGGGCAAGAGCCTGATGTTCAACGATCCGAATACGTTGATCAACGCCTCCGGTTCTCTCTTTTTCGACCGGCCGCTCCAGATCAAGGTCATGGGCTCCTATCTTCTCCCCTATAATTTTATCATCAGCGCCTACCTCCAGCACTATTCCGGGATCCCCTGGGGACGGACCATCTCCCGCGTTTACTTCCCGGCCGACTTTCCGGACGTCCAGCAGACCTACGTCACCTTGAACGCGGAGGCTCCCGGATCCCAGAGGCGGGCGGCTTACACCAACCTCGACGTGCGGCTGGAAAAAACGTTCGCCCTCAAGGGGGGAAGCCAGTTGGATCTTTTCCTCGACGTCTTCAACCTCGGCGGCAACAGCGGCGTCATCGTGGACAATGATCCGGCGGCCCGTCTTCGGTTCGACCAGACGCCCGCGGTTTACGAGGTGTCATCGACCTACGGAGACGTCCTGAGTGTCCACGGCGTCCGTTCCTTCCGGATTGGAGTCCGCTGGAGCTTCTAGCGGCGCGTCTTCGGCGATCGTCCTCAGGCCAAGTCATTCGGGAACGATTCACGCGCTAGAGATTGAATTCCACGGTCTTCCGGATCTCTTCGCCGATCTTCTTGTTTTTGAGGACGATCAGCAGCTTATTCTGACCCTGGGCGAGCACTTCCGCATCTTTTTCGAGCTGAAGCGGGATCTCGACTTGATAGCGGCTCTTGAGTTTGTCTTTAAGTTCGTCCGAAGTCAGGCTGAGGTCGTAGCTCTGAGTGCCTTCCCACCGGAGAATGCCCTGATGGTCTTTCAAGGCCAACTGGATCTCGAAAGTGGTCACGAATTTCCCTTTCTCCAGGCTCAGCCAGATGGCCGAGTAGGGGATCGAGATCTCCACCAGGATATCCACTTTCGGGCCTTCCCATCTTTTCTTTTTGAGGGTAACATCGAAATCGTAACCGGCCTTCTGCGCGGACGGGAAGAAGGGCTTCGGCGCCGATTCTTTGGCTAGGCTTCGATCGGCGATCGGGCTCAGGTCTAAAGTGGCCAGCCTGAAGGTCCCGGTGCAGGATCGGTCGAGAAAAACGACCGGGAAATCCTCATAATACCAGATCTCGCGGCAGCGGCCGCCGGGATCGGCGGCCGAAGACGTTGTCGTCCGCTCGGTCGGAGGCCCGAAGAGAATATAGATCCGCCCCCTGTCGGTGAGCCGGCCGGGCCGTCCTTCGCCGAAAAACTGGCGGTCCGCCATGGCGATCCGCCCCACATATTCGTCTTTGAACTCGTTGGCCTCGGTGGAGGGGTCAGGATCGCGCCTTTTCCAGAACCGTTCGATGAACTCCGGCTTGGCGGAGTCCGGAAGCGCCAGAAACTCTTTCCGCTCAGCTGGGGTGATGATGTAGCTGACGAGAGAGAGGAATTCTTTATGCTCGGGCTTGAGTTTTTGGATCCCCAGAACGCTCCCCCCGGCCGCGATGAGCAAAACAACAAGAAGAGCCGCGGGGAGTAACGATCTTTCGAATCTCATTGGCTGTCCTCCCGGACCTCATCATCCTTCCGGACCTGGGGATTCCCGGGGGAAGTCGATCCTCTTTTTAAGA
>JAFGRZ010000106.1 GCA_016934895.1 Candidatus Aminicenantota bacterium | reverse complement strand
TTCTTGGGGTTCGCAGTACTAAAGAGTACAGCTTCACCCCTCGAGCCTTGCATCTGAGGGCCGCCTCGATTCGTGAATAATTCAGGCTAGTGCGTTCCCGGACAAAAAAGCGAGAAGGCTCTGGCCTGAGCCGTATCGTCATTCCCGGCGAAGCGCCTCGACCGGCGACGCGTCGGCGGCCCTGAGCACCAGCCCGGTCGTCTTGATAAAAGCGTATCCTTTGTGTTTAAGGGCATTCCGCTTCTTGACCGATTGAATTAGTATGGGGGCGTGAGGAAACTGATCCTGGTCAGCAGCGGCCCTTTCGAAGAGACGTATGCCGCCCGGATAATGGAAGAGCGTCTCGGCAGACACGGTTTCAACGAAAAGAGAGAACATTAAAAAAGCTAGCGGTCCTGAAAAAAGAAGATCCGCCTTTCTATGATTCCATCATTCACGGTTCAATAAAATTATGCGGTGAGGATGTTGTTTGATTTCAAGGAATGCATGAAGAAGGGTCTGATTAGAAAGACCGTTCCCTCCAGAAGCAAGGCCAGAAAAAGCCTGGAAGCTTCGTTGAAGTGGAAATGCTCGACCACTTCAGGGAAACCAGGCATACCGACCCGTACAGTTTCAATCTCTTTACTTCAGGAGATGAAGCGGAGGATACCATAAAAAAGTCAGTGAAATTCGTTGCGGACGAACGACACTCGGCCCTTGGCGATGGGAAAAGCCATGCGACCTTGGGCATCCATGTAGGATCCGAGAGAGAAGCCGTCCGGGAAATGGCGGAGAATCGGCCAGATCCGGATAAAAAGCCGGGACACGACCCGGGCATCCGGGATTATTCAAGCGGCAATCTCATTTTTCGCAGCAATTCCCGGAAGCGATCGTGGTCGCGAAGGATGTCGAAGCTCGGATCGACCTTGAGGTAGACCATCGTGCTGTCACCGTCCTGGTAGGCCTTGTCCAGCCAGCGCAGGGCCAAATCCCCTTTGCCGGCGAACGCAAAGGTTCTGGCGATTAATATCGATTGCGCGGAGAGCTTCTCAAGCTGTTCCGCCGCGCGGCTCATGGCGGCGGCGTACTCGAGTCCGGCGAGGTCCCGCTCCAGGCCGGCGGCGACCTCCGGGTAGCCTGCCGCGGCGAAATACTGCACCGCATATCCCGACGCCTCGTCATACTTCCCCTTGAAATGGAACGCGCGCCACAGGCCGTTTAGTGCTGACCTGAAGGCGGGTTCGGCGCTTAAAACACGCCGGAATTGCGCAATGCCGTCGTCGTAGCGGCGAAGGCGCAGCAGTTGATGACCGTAGAAATCCCGCAACTGCGGGTTGTACGGGTCGGACTCCAAGGCCTGCTCGAACGCCGCGGTGGTTCCTTCGAGTTGTCCCATGGCGCAAGAGTACGCGGCCCGGCTGACCGTGACGTCAGCGTCGTTGGGCTCGAGCTCTTCGGCGCGCTGCCACGACCGGAGCGCGCCCTCCCAGTTCCATTCCAGATAGAACTGCGCGCCGCCGAGAGCCCGGTAGGCTTCGGCCAGACGCTCATCCAAGGCCAGCGCCCTCGATACTGCCGCATGCACCTCGGGCAACGCCTCGCGGGGGAGCATGTAGCCCAGGTGCCCCCGGCCGGCCCAGACGCGGGCGATCCCGGTATGCGCCAGGGCGAAGTCCGGATCTTTTTGGAGGGCCAGGCGGAAATACTCCATGGCCGCCTCGAAGTTCTTCGGCGAGAGCCGGCTGAACTCGATCAGGCCTTTCAGATAGGCATCGTAGGCCTCCGGGTTTACGGCGCGCGCCGAAGCCAGGCGAACCTTCTCTCCGGGCGTGAGCTGGACCCTGATCTCGCCGACGATCGCCGAAACGATCTCGTTCTGCAGGCGGATGACGTCCTTCAGGTCGCGCTCGTATCTGTTAGTCCAAAGCTGGTCTTCGGTGTCGGGATCGATGAGCTGGACCGTGATGCTCACCCGTTCCCCGGAGCGCAGCACCGAACCGGTGACGAGCGCATCGACCCGGAGCTCGCTGGCGATCTCGGCGAACGGCTTCTTCGTTCCCTGATAGCGCATGGCGGACCCCCTGGCCGTCACCCGCTTTAAACCTCCCAGCCGGGCCAGGTCGGTGATGAGGGTCTCAGTCATCCCCGCGGCGAAATAATCCTGCCCGGAGTCGCCGGACAGGTTCTCCAGAGGCAGCACGGCCAGGGACTCGATCGCCGCAGCGTGCGACTTACCCATGATCCACTTGCGCAGCCCGCCGACGTTGAGGCCGAGCATGAGCGCTAGTAAGACGGCCGTGGCGGCGGCTATCGCGGTGATCGGATTCATGTTGCGGATTCTTCTCCTCAACCCACCTTTAGCCTTCAGCGGTTTCAGGCCTTCGGCGACGGCGGACACATCCTCACGCAACTCTTCCATGGTCTGATAGCGGCCGGCCGTCTTTTTAGTCAGAATGCGAAGGACGATCGCATCCAGCCCGGACGGCAGGCCGGGCCGCAATCTGGACGGCGCTTTCGGCTCCCTGTGGAGGATGGCGTGGATGACCGTCTGGTCGTGGTCCCCCTTGAACGGAAGCTCCCCCGTCAGCATCTCGTAGAGGACGACCCCCAGCGACCAGATGTCCGTGCGCCGGTCCAACTCGTCTCCCCGAGCCTGCTCGGGCGACATATAGGCCACCGTGCCCAGCATTGTCCGGCTCTTCGTGATTGATGAACCGCCCCGCAGCTTGGCCAGCCCGAAATCCATGACCTTGGCCTGGCCCATCTCCGTGACCATGATGTTGGAGCTCTTGATGTCCCGGTGGATGATGCCCTTGCGATGGGCTTCGCCCAGCCCGGCGGCGACCTGGATAGCTATGTCCAAGGCCTCTTCTGCCCTTAACGGCCCCGTCTTGAGTTTGTCCCGGAGCGTCTTTCCTTCCACGCACTCCATGGCGATGAAGGGACGTTCTTCGCTTTCCCCGACTTCATGGATGACGCATATGTTGGGATGGGACAGGGCCGCGGCCGCCTGGGCTTCGATGAGGAACCGCTCTTTGAGCTCCGGTGCGCCCATGAGATGTGGAGGCAGGAACTTCAGGGCCACGTGCCGCTTGAGCTTGAGGTCCTC
>JAFGRZ010000105.1 GCA_016934895.1 Candidatus Aminicenantota bacterium | reverse complement strand
CGCGGATTTGAGGATCGGGCGGCTTTTCCCGACGGGACGGCGGTCGCGATCGGCAACTTCGACTGGCTCCACCTCGGTCATCAAGAGATCCTGCGTTTTCTGGTGGAAAAGGCGCGGACTTCCCAACTGGGCTCTCTCGTCCTAACGTTCTCACCTCATCCGGAAAAAGTCCTGGGCGGAGGCCGAACGCCGATGATCCAGACCCTAGAGCAGCGGCTAAGAGGACTCCGGGCCAGCGGTGTCGAGGCCGTTCTGGTCGCGAAGTTCACCCCGGCGTTCGCCGATTTGAGCATGGAAGAGTTTGTCTCTCGAATCATTGTTCATTCATTGGCCGCTCAAGTCGTCGTCGTCGGCGAAAATTTTCGATTCGGCCGGAGGCGGCACGGGGACATCGATGATTTGCGCCGTCTGGGCCGCAAAATGGGTTTCTCCGTTTATCCTCGGCCGGCCGTCCATAGGAAAGGTCAGGTCGTCAGCAGCAGCCGCATCCGGAATTACCTTCAATCCGGAGACATTTTTTCGGCCAACGCGCTCTTAGGCTACCCCTACCTTATCGAAGGCCGGGTGATCAAAGGCCGGGGCCGCGGCCGCGCCCTGGGGTTCCCGACGGCGAATATCCGGACGGAAAACGAAATCGCGCCGCCGGGAGTCCACCTCACATGGGCGCGAATCAGGGGTCGGTTTTTCCCCTCCTTGACGAACAACGGAAGCCGGCCGACCTTCGGCGCCGGCCCGGAGCAGATCGAAACATACGTCTTTGATTTTGACGGCCCTCTTTACCGCCGCCGAATCGGCCTTCATTTTGTCCGTCGGCTGAGAAAAGAGAAACGATTCCCCGGAGCGGACGCGTTGATCAGGCAGATCCGCAGAGACGTGACCGCCTCGCGCCTGTATTTCGCAAACGCGGAGTCGCCGTTCGTGAGGATTCGCGTCCGGGCAAGGCCATGATCCGGCTCTGTTGACTTTTTCCGGCTCTTCGGGCATTTTCAAAGAGAACGAACCGGCCTCAGGAGATGGTCCATGAAAGTCAAGATCAAGGCCAAAGTCATGGATGGCAGCAAGATCAAGAGAGCCCTTATCCGCATGACGACCGAGATCCTGGAAAAAAACCGCAACCTGAAAAACTTGGTGATTATCGGCATCAGAACCCGGGGCATTTATCTCGGCCGACGCATCTGCCGATTGGTCGGGGAACTGGAGAAAGTGGACATCCCCGTCGGCGCGCTTGATATCACCCCTTACCGGGATGACGTCACGGACCGCGATGTTTCTCCGGTCGTGAAAAAGACGGAGATCCCTTTCTCGATCGGCGACATGGATGTTCTCTTGGTCGACGATGTCCTCAACACCGGCCGAACCGCCCGGGCAGCGATGGACGGACTTTTCAATCTGGGGAGGCCCCGGACGATCCAACTGCTCGTCCTGATCGACCGTGGGCATCGGGAGCTTCCCATCCGGGCCGATTATGTGGGCAAGGTGCTGCCCACCTCTAAGCGCGAACTCGTTCAGGTCATGCTGGACGAGGTCGACGGCCGGGATGAGGTTCTCATCACAGAACCCGCCGGACTCAGGAAAAAGAGCTCTCCGAGGGAGAAAAAATGAAACTCTTGATCAAAAATGGGAGGGTCATCGACCCTTCGAGCGGGACCGACGACACGCTGAACATCCTGATCGAACAGGGAAAAATTCGCGCGCTCGGCGCCAAGCTGGAGATCGCGGATGCCTCGACGATCGATGCGTCCCGGCTGGTCGTGGCTCCCGGGTTCATTGACCTCCATTCCCATGTCAGGGAACCGGGTCAGGAGGACAAAGAAGATATCGCCACGGCTTCGCAGGCGGCGGCCAAGGGCGGCTTCACCTCGATCTGCGCCATGGCCAACACGAATCCCGTCAATGACCATCGCGTCGTGACGAAATACATCATCTCCGAAGCGCAAAAACGGGCCATCGTTTCCATTCTGCCTGTCGCCGCGGTCACCAAGGGGCTGGCCGGGAATCAGCTGACCGATCTGGCCGACCTGATGGCCGCCGGGGCCGTCGCCTTTTCCGACGACGGCCGCGGAATCCAAAGCGGCCGGATCATGAGGGAGGCTCTTGAAATCGCGAGGGGACTGAACGCTTTGATCATCGATCATTGCGAAGACGAGAGCCTGAGCGGCCAAGGTCTCGTCAACGAGGGGCAGATATCCGCTCGAATGGGTCTTCGGGGCATTCCTTCTTCGGCGGAGGACGTCATGGTTTCCCGGGATATCATCCTGGCCGCGGAGATCGGCAGCCGGGTGCACATCGCCCACCTCAGCACACGGGGGGCTGTTGAACTCGTTCGTTGGGCCAAGGAAAAAAAATCTCCCGTGACCGCCGAAGTCACTCCCCACCATTTGGTCCTGACCGACACCGCCCTCAAGAGCGGTCATGCCGATCTTAAGGTCAACCCTCCCCTCAGGGACGCTCGGGATGCCGAAGCTCTCCGCAAGGCGGTCGCCGACGGCGTGATCGATGTCTTCGCCACCGACCATGCCCCTCATACGCCCGAACAGAAGGCGCTCGGCATCGAACAGGCTCCCTTCGGAATCGCCGGCCTGGAAACAGCGGTTTCTGTGCTCCTGGATAGATTGGTTAGGAAACAGATCATTTCTTTGACGCGTTTTATCGAGATGTTCTCCACTCGCCCGGCCCAGATCTTGGGACTCACGGAAAAGGGCCGGATCTCCCCGGGGGCCGATGCCGATCTGACGATTCTTAATCTCCATAAGGAGGTTGTCGTCGATGTCGGCCGCTTCGCCTCCAAAAGCCGGAACAATCCTTTCCACGGTTGGAAGCTCAAGGGGGCTCCCCAGATGACGATTGTCGGAGGGAAAGTCGTTTACCCCTTCAGCCATTCCTCGAAGCCATGATCGTCGATCTCGCCCAGGTTGAAAAGGCGGTCGGCCTTGCCTTCCGCGACAAGGATCTTCTCCGCCGGGCCCTCACCCACTCTTCCTATGCTTATGAACACATCGACGAGAGAGTGGGAGACAATGAAGTCCTGGAGTTCCTGGGGGACTCAGTCGTCGGGCTGGTCACGGCGGATTTCTTTTGCGCCACGTATCCCAACCTCAGGGAGGGGGATCTTTCCAAATACAAGTCGGTTGCGGCCAGCACGACATCCCTTTCCGGCTTGGCCTTGAAGCTCGGCCTTCAGAAGTTTCTGCTTCTGGGGAAAGGCGAAGAGAGAAGCGGCGGCCGAAAGAAAAGGAATATCCTTGCCGGCGCCTTTGAGGCCCTTCTGGGAGCCGCCTACCTCGATCAGGGATATGAGACGGCCAGGGGACTCTTGTTCCCGATGCTCCAGAAGTCTTTCAAGAAGAGCGACCGCGGCGAACAAGTGATTAACAATTATAAATCCGCCTTGCAGGAATACTGCCAGAAAAACAACCGGTCGGCGCCCTCTTACCGGACCGTCACCTCGGTCGGGCCCGATCACAGCAAGACGTTTCTAGTCGAGGTCTCCGTCAATCGGCGTGCCCTGGCCAAGGCGAAAGGACCTTCCAAGAAGAATGCCGAACAAAAGGCGGCCCAGAAAGCGCTCAAGAGCCTTCTGGGACGCAGGATGAAGTCCTTGGCCGGCGAGACTTTTGTGCTCAAGAAATGATCGGAGAAAACGATATCCAACCCGCCGCGTCGGTTTGGGGCCGTTTGACCGGCTCTCTCGATGCGGCGGAAGCCTGTCGCCCGACCTCTTGTTGAGGAATATCCGGATCATGGCTCAATGCGCGCGCTGCCGGAAGAGAAAGGCCAAAAGGTCCTGCCCCGCCCTGGGCGCGCCCCTGTGTTCTCTCTGCTGTGGACAACTCCGGGAGAAAGAGCTTCACTGCCCGCCCGGTTGCCCCTACCTTGGACCTCATCAATCCTACCAGGAAAAAAAGGAGGCTCAAAAAACGAGAGCGTTTTCGGAGGATATTTTCAAAGACGAGCGGCTGGCCTGGCTGATCTTGAACCTGGAGGCCCCTCTCCATGATTTTGGAGAGAGGAATCCCGGTTTCACGGATAAAGACGCCATCCTGGCGCTGGAGTACGCGAAAGACCGGATGCGGATCAGCCGCTCTCTCGTTTTGACGGCCGGAGACGACAGGCATCCTCGGAATGAAGCCGGTGAGGCCGTCTTTCACAGTCTCCGCCAATGCCGGTTCCATAGGAAAATCATCTTGCCTCAGAGCCTGGAAAGTTACACTGACGAAGAGAAGGTCAAGGGCCTGGACAATACGATCTCGGCGGTCAAACACATGGCCCGGGAGAACGTCGAAGGACGAACATATCTCCAGGATCTCGGACGACGCCTGGCCCGGCTCCGCGCATCCTCGGAGCCCCCCATCGTCATCACCCGCCCTTGATCTTTTTTTGAATGCGCGGCCTTCTATTTGCTCATGAATAGGGCGACGCTTTCGAGCGCCGGGATGTTGCTGCAGATGATCTTGATGACGGCCATGAGAGGCACGGCCAGGATCATCCCCGGAATTCCCCAGAGCCACCCCCAAAAAAAGAGAGAGAAGAGAACGACCAGCGGACTCAATCCAAGCCCCTGGCCCATCAGCTTCGGCTCCAGCAGATTGGGGATGACCACATCCAGGGCGACCAGAATGAGAAGGATCCAGAAAGCCGGAAAGAGGCTCCCGAACTGGAAGACGGCGATGATGGTGATCAGACCCATGCTGACGATGGAACCGAGACTGGGGATAAAATTCAGGATCGCCGTCAAGATCCCGAAAAGGACGGCAAACTCGACTCCAAAAGCGAGGAGGACGACCGTCGTGATTATCCCGGAGAGGACACTGATCCCGGTCTTGATGCTCAGGTATTTCTGGACATCATGATCGATTCTCTCGATGATCCCATTGATTTTCTCAGCCCTTTGCGGACTGAGCGACTTCTGCACCTTGGCCTGGAGCTTGCCCCGTCCGGCCAACATGAAAATCAGGAAAACGAAAACCAGGATGAACAAAGAAAAAAGTGAGAAGATCTGGTTTAACGCCTGGAGAAATAGACTTGTGATCCGGCTGCTGTCCAGGCTCTTGCTCCAGAAACCGGGATCCCAATTGAGCCTGGACATGCGGAGCTTCTCGACGAACGCGTTTATCCCGCCGCTGATTTTTTGGGCATAGTCCGGAAGCGAAACCGCAAAGGCCTTGCCGCCGTTGTAGAAAAGAATTCCCAGGAGATACAGGATGACGAACGACGTGACGACGATCAAGAAGACAGCCAGGGGGCGGGGAATCTTCAAGCGCAATAAGGTTTCCAAGGGCGGAGACAGGATGAAGTAGAAGAAAACCGCCAGGAAAAAGGGGAATAAGACCGGCTTGGCAAGGCGCAGAATAAGGCCGATCAGGAAGATGAGAGCCACCCCGGAAGACGCCAGGAGAATCTTGTTGTTTTCCATACGGCGCGCCTATTATACCTCGTCTTGAGTGTGGGGAAAAGGGGCACCCGCATCTGCCGCCGCAAGGGGATACGGCGTCCTTCTTCTCGCCGGAAAGGGGGTGGCCTTCTCGCCGCCGGAGGTGAGGAACAAAACGGGAATTTCACCTCGGCTTTCATCGGGAAAGGCGATTGACCGCCGACCGGATCAAGCTAGAATCAGCGTGTCCGCTTTATTGTGCGCAAGGACCATTTATGTCGTATCCGAAAACCGATTTGAAACCGCCCGGCAGATCCGGATGGACGGCTTTTGAGGGCCGCCTTCAGGAACAGCTTCTCCGTCAGAAGTCCTATTTCGAGAGTCTTTTCAAGAATGCGCCTGAAGGGATCATCATTGCCGACAAGGACGGGCGCATTCTCCGGGCGAACGAAGAATTCTGCAGGATCTTCGGCTTCCAGCCCGATGAGACCATCGGTCAAGTCCTCGATAGCCTGATTGTGCCCGCGGAAGAAGCTCCTTCCGCCGCCTTGATCACGCGCCAGGTTGTCAATGGAGAGAAGATCGCCTTCGAATCCGTCCGGATCCAAAAGGACGGGCGGGCCGTTCCCGTCTCGATCATCGCCTCGCCCATCATCGAGGACGGCAAGGTGGAGGCTATTTTTGGGATTTATCGCGATATTTCCGATCAGAAAAGGATTCTGGAGAATCTCAAGACTTCCGAAAAGAGATTCCAGGATATCGCCCTGAGCTCCGCTGACTGGATCTGGGAAGTCGACCAAGACGGCATCTATACGTTCGCTTCCGGGCAGGTCAGACAGATCCTGGGTTATGAAGCCGAGGAGATCGTCGGCAAATCGCCCTTCGACCTAATGCCCAAAAACGAGGCGGCCCGGGTCCGCCAGATCTTTCATCAGCTCTCCCTGGAAAAACAGCCCATTGTCGATATGGTGAACTGGAATTTGAGCAAGCAGGGCAAACTCGTCTGCCTTCAGACGAACGCCCTCCCCATCCTGGATGACCAGAACCGGCTCCTGGGATATCGGGGAATGGACAAGGATATCACTGAAAGGCGGTTTGCCGAAACACAGATCCTGAAACAAAATATGTTGCTGGAATCCATCAACAAACTCCTTCAAAAGGCGTTCAGCGATGAGCCTGATTCAAGAATCGCCGATGCCTGTCTCCACCTTGCGGAGAGCCTGACCGACAGCCGCTTCGGTTTCATCGGCGAGGTCAACGACTCTGGGCATCTGGATGTTCTCTCGCTGAGCGATCCCGGATGGGAGGCCTGTGCCATTCCCAAATCACGGACTCCCGTGTTGCTTAAAAATATGAAAGTCCGGGGGCTCTGGGCGGAGCCTCTCAGGGACGGCCGATCCCATCTGATCAATAATCCGCGAATGCACCCTGCCCAGGTCGGGATTCCCTCCGGCCACCCGGAGATTCGGAACCTTCTCGTTGTCGCCTTGAAACACTTGGACCGTGTTTTCGGAGTCATGGCGCTGGCCAACAAGGACGGAGGATATGATCGCGATGATCAGAAAGCGGTTGAAGCCCTGGCCACGGCCTTCGTCGAGGTCTTAAACAGAAAGCGGGCGGAAGAGTCGATCAAGAAAGAATCCGATAAACTGACCGCCATTATTTCGGGAATCGAGGAAGGCGTCATTTTCGCCGATGCCGAAGATCGCATCATCGAAGTCAATGACTATTTCCTGCGATTCTCCGGACAGGAAAAATCCCAGCTTTTGGGACAGACCTTGTGGGACGCCTTGCCCGGCGATTCCCGGTTCGAGTTGAAGGCCTCCACCGAGGCGTTTCGACGGACGCCGGCGGCGGCTCCGGCCGAAATCCAAAAGACGATGGATAACAAGGAGTTCATCTTCCGGCTTAAGCCCGTTTACAGAAACGACCGGTACCGCGGACTGATTTTCAACTTGGTGGATGTATCGGAACTTGTCCGGATCCGCAAAGAGGCGCTGGCCGCCAGTCAGGCCAAGAGCGATTTTTTGGCCAATATCAGCCATGAGATCCGCACACCGATGAACGGGATTCTGGGCATGACCGAGCTGGCTCTGGACACGGATCTGACCCCGGAACAAAGGGAATACCTCCGGGGCATCAAGTCCTCGGCCGAATCCATGATGACCCTGATCAACGATATCCTCGATTTCTCGAAGATCGAGGCCCGAAAGGTGGAGATCGAGACAACGCCGTTCAACCTGGAAGACCTCATCTATGAAATCCTCGCTCCCCTGGCCATTCAGGCCCATCGAAACAGGCTCGATCTCGTCTGTTCCATCCCTCCGAACCTGGAATTGAACCTCCTTGGCGATCCCGGGCGGCTTCGTCAGATTCTGATCAATCTGGTCAGCAATGCCATCAAATTCACGGAGAAGGGTGAGGTCGTCGTCTCCGTTCAGGAGGAAGCGAGGGCGGATGATGCCCTCCTTCTGCACTTCATTATCTCCGACACGGGGATCGGCATTCCCGAAGACAAAAGGAGGATCATATTCGACGTTTTTGCCCAGGCCGACAGCTCGATGACCAGAAAATACGGCGGATCCGGGCTCGGGCTGGCGATTTCCCTTCAACTTGTTGAACTCCTCGGCGGTCGCATTTGGGTCGAGAGCAAGATCGGCCAAGGCAGCCAATTCCACTTCACCGCCCTGTTCACGTCTCCCCGAAAAAAAGGCCGGTCCGCCCACGCCGCCGCCAAGGCCCTGTTCAACAATGTCCCCTTGCTGCTGGTTGAGGACAATGAGAGTTCCCGGCGCACTCTCGGCGAATGGGCCGCCCGCTGGGGAATGATAGTCAAAGAGGCGGAAAGCGCCGACGAAGCGATCGTCCTCCTGGACGCCGCCAAAGAGAGAAACAGGCTTTTCGAGATCATTCTCCTCGATGCCAACCTTCCCGGGCACGACAGTTTTATCATGTTGAATTATCTCAAGGACAATCCGGAGCTCTCCAAATCCATCATCATGATGATGAGCAAGACCGGCAACCGCATCGACGCGACTCCCTGGCTCAAGGTAGGAATCTCGACTCACCTGGGAAAACCGATCAAACCGTCCGAGCTCAAGAAGGCCGTCCTTTCCGTCCTCGGAATCTCGGCTCAGCCCGAGGCGCAAACGACGCCCGGATCGGAGGCCGCGCCTGCGCCCGCTCGACAGACTTACCGCATCCTCATCGCCGAGGACAACCTGGTTAACCAGAAGGTGGCTCTTTATATGCTCGAGAAGCAGGGACATCAGGCAACGGGCGTGATGAACGGAGAAGAAGCCCTGAACGCCCTAGAGAAAGGGAACTTCGAGATCATCTTGATGGATGTGCAGATGCCGAAGATGGACGGCCTCAAGGCCACTCAGGAAATCAGGGCCAAAGAAAAAGCAGCCGGAACCCATATCCCGATCATCGCCATGACCGCCCACGCCATGGAAGGGGACCGGGAACGATGCCTGAAAGCCGGGATGGATGAATACATTACCAAGCCGCTCAACTCCAAGCAACTGGCTGAGACGATCGCCCAGACGATGGCGCGGTATTCGGCACCCGCAAACGCGCCGGCGAGTCTTCTTGAGCCCGGGGAAGATCCCCCGAAAAGACCGCATCGGGGACGCCCATGAAAACCCTGCGGAGAAACCGGCTGAACCGGGGTTTCGTCGGGGTGACTGCGCCCTTCGGAGCCGAGGCTCGAGGAGCGCTGCGGGACCAAGCTTTCCTTCAATTCGTTTCCAGAATCAAGCGAGAAACCGAGGAATCCGATAAAATCGGGCGCTCCGGCGCGGATGCGATCGTGATCATTCTTCCTCGTCGCCTCACGTCGGAGATCATCCAGGCCGCCGATAAGGCCTTGCTTGAGGATAAAAACCAGGAATGTCACGGCCCCATGTTGGGCCGTGGCCCTTCGAATCTGAGACAGGAGCGCAACCATGTCTGAACCGGCGCATTTTGAATCCATTCAACCCATTGATTTTCCTTCCGTTCTGGAAAGAATCAGCGGGGACACCTCTTTTCTTCAGGATCTCCTCAATCTCTTTTATCAGGAATTCGAGGAAAAAAAGGAACTTCTCGAGCAGGCCCTGTCGCGGGGCGACACCAATCAGATCCGGGAAGTCGGACACAGTCTCAAGGGCGCCTCGGCAAACCTGAGCCTCATTCCTCTCCAAAAGCTCGGGCTGGCCATCGAAATGGCCGGACGGGAGAAAAACCTGGACCAGGCCCGGGTTGCGATCGCCGCTCTGGAACCCGAGTTCCAGAGATTGAAAAAATTTCTGGAAATGCACCCTCCGGGAAAGCACGTCTAGAGCCCCGCCTTGTCGATCGCTTTCTCACGTTTTCCGAAGAAAGAGGTCACTTCCGGAGGGGACGCCCGACTCCCCTGCCAACCTCCCGGAATCCATGGACAGACGGCTCATCTTGCCGCAGACTCGACCAGCCGCTGAAGGTATTTTTCGCCCAGCCCCTCATTTCCGTCCGGGATTCTCATCACTCCCAGAATCAACGTCCCGGAAAGCGCCAAGAAGATATTATGGGAGTAGCGGTCTCTCACCAGATAACCCTGGGACATCGCCTGAGGAGACTGGCCCGCCTTTCTCTGGCTCTCCAAATATTGAGTGAGCATATCCTGGGCATCCTGGGAACTGCTGCCCTGGATGACGAACAACTCGAATTCCTGACCTTGAATGCGGTAGTCGGCCAAGTAGCCATGATGGAGGAATCCGAATCCCAGGACATTCTGGAGGATGAACTTTTCACTGTTGGCGACCAGTCCCTCACGCGGAAAGAGGCGAAGGAGCGGGGGCTGTTCTGTCTCGACAGAAGCCTTCGTCTCCACTTGCTCAGCGGCCGACTTGAGGACGGCCTCGGCTTCGTCCCCGCAGTCGAAACAGAGAAGCTTGACATAATATCCGCCGACGAAGAAATTGAGCGTTCCCTCCTCAAGGTACCCTTGGCCGCCGATGTCCAGGAAACGGCTCTCGGGATACCGCTCCGAGCTGTAGATGCCGAAGGCCCGTGTTTCTTCGCCCATATCGTAGATTTCGACGGTCAGAGAGGCCGCTGATTCGTCCTTCTTGAAATCCCCCACCACTAATTCTTGAAAACCATAGCTGAGGTAATTCTCGGCCGCCCCGTTGATGTACTCGAATAGGGAACCCGGAGAGAAGATGCGGGGAGTTTCGGTGAGACACCATCCGGGCAGTTTGGGCAGCAGGGCTTGGAGGGAGGACGGCGAAGTCTCTTGCCCGAACGCCGAAAACCCCCACAAGAGAGACAAGACGAGGATTGCCCGGCGTTTCATTATCGTCGCACTCATGATTGGCCTCCGTTTTCTTCATTCAACTCTACTATAACGCCGGGTCTTTGGCAACTTTCTCCCGGCCGGGATCCACGGTTGACAGCGTGTCCGGACACATGTACCTTGATAGAGGAATGGACAGGTCCAGAGTCGTCGTGGTCGGAGGAGCGGGAATCCTGACCCGGGATGGAGAGATGGACCCTGCCAAGATCGCCGCCATGCTGGATCTCGGGTTCCGTCATCTGACCGGCGCGGATCAATCGCCCGACGGTCCGGCGGCCCTTTTTTCCAGAAAGGATCGTGTCGGGATCAAGATCAGCACCATCGGCGGACGCATGATCTCGACCCGGCCGGAACTCGCCTTGGCCTTGGCCAACCTCCTTTCCAGCAGCACCGTTTCTGAAAAAAACATCCTCATCTGGGACAGGACCAACCGGGAACTCCGGGAGGCGGGATATCGGCTTTCCGACGGCCCGAACGGACTCAAGATCTTCGCGACCGACACCGCCGGCGCCGGATATGACACCGAGCTTGTCTCTCATTTGAATATCGGCAGTCTCTTTTCGACCATTCAGACGAATTTTGTGACCGCCTCGATCAGCCTGGCGATCCTGAAAGACCATGGCCTTGCCGGAATCACCGCCGGGATGAAAAACTATTTCGGCGCCGTCCATAATCCCAACAAGTATCATGATGATCACTGCGATCCGTATATCGCCGAACTCTTTGATACGCCCCTGGTGAAACAGAAACATCGCCTTTCCATTTTGGACGCTCTGCTCGTCCAGTTCCATCGAGGTCCGTCCTACCATTCCCGCTGGGCGGAGCCCTGCGGCCGGCTCATCTTCAGCCTGGATCCGGTGGCCGCCGATGCGGTGGGCTGGCGTCTGGTGGAAAAGCTCCGGTCGGACCGGGGTCTTCCATCACTCGATGAGGAAGGCCGCGAACCGACCTACTTGAAAACGGCCGAAGCGCTGGGCCTCGGCCGCTCCGCTTTGGAAGGGATCCAAATCATCGAAGATGAGATATAATCTCAGGGAATAGCAGCCGGCATGAAACGACGCATTTTCTGTCAAACCCTGGCGGGGACAGGATGTCTCCTGGGGACGGGCGGAGGGGAGACGGTCAGACGGCTCCTAGCCTTCCAGGATGTCGCCAATCTCTCTCATGTCGAGGCCCGCTATTATCGGAAACTCCCCGACCGGGAGATCGAATGTCTGCTCTGTCCCAGGCTTTGCCGGCTGGGAGACAAGGAACGGGGCTACTGTGGGGTCCGGCAGAACGACGGCGGAACCTACTATACTCTCGTTTACGGCAAAGCCTGCTCGGCCAATGTCGACCCGATTGAAAAGAAACCGTTCTTCCATTTTTTACCGGGCAGTGATGCCTTTTCGATCGCCACGGCCGGCTGCAATGTGAACTGCAAGTTCTGCCAGAATTGGCAAATTTCTCAGGTCCGCCCCGAGCAGATTCCGCATCACGATCTGCCTCCGGAAGACGTGGCCCTGGCCGCTCAGAAATACCGGTGCGCCTCGATCGCTTACACCTACACCGAGCCGATCGTCTTTTTCGAATACATGTACGATTCCTCTTTGGCGGGCCGCCGGAGAGGGATCAAGAACTGCGTGGTGACGGGCGGCCATATCCGCCCAGAGCCGCTCCGAAACCTTCTCCAGGTCGTCGACGCGGTCAAGATCGACCTCAAGGCCTTCCGTCAGGATTTTTACACCGATTTCGTCCGGGGCGAACTCCAGCCCGTGCTCGACGCCATCCGGGAAGTGCACGAAAGCAAGGTCTGGCTCGAGATCGTTTATCTTGTCATCCCGACGCTCAACGACAGCGTCAAGGATATCGAATCCATGTGCCGCTGGCTGAGGCGGGAGATCGGCCCCGACGTTCCCCTCCACTTCAGCCGCTTCGTGCCCATGTATCTGATGAAAAACCTTCCGCCGACCCCTCTTTCGACTCTCGAGGCCCTGCGCGCGGTGGCCATCCGGGAAGGCCTTCACTATGTCTATATCGGCAATGTCCCCGGGCACAAGGGGGAGAACACAGAATGCCCCCGCTGCGGGAAAACGGTTATCGAAAGATTTGGCCTCCAGCTCAAGAGCCTCCATTTGGAAAAGGGAAGGTGCCGGTTTTGCGGCCTTCCTATCCCCGGAATCTGGGCTTGAAAAAAAATCTTCCCGCCTTCTCTCTTGGCTTGCTGGCCACCTCTCTCCAGATCTTCCTTCTGCGCGAATTCAACGCCTATTTCTACGGCAACGAGCTGACTTTCGGCATCGTGCTGGCTTCCTGGCTCCTCTGGAGCGGTCTGGGAAGCCTGGCGGCGGGAAAGATGAGGTCGTTGCCCGGCCCGACAGTCCTTTTTTTCAGCATCATCCTTGTCTTTCCCTTCGCGCTCACGGCCGTCAGGCTTTCGCGGCTGCTGTTTGGACTTTTACCCGGGGAACTGGCGGGTTTGCTGCCGGTAATCCTCATGTCCATCGGGATTTGCGCCCTGGTCGGATTTCCCCTGGGGGCCTTGTTTGTGGTCAACGTCCACCATCGGGGCGGCGACATCAAACGCGTCTATACATGGGAGTCCTTGGGAGCTGCCGCGGCCGGGCCGGCGGTCTCTGTCGGTCTACTCCTTTTCGCGTCCTCGTGGGTCGCGGCGACGGCCCTCAGTGCGCTGGTGGTCGTCCTGATATTTTGTTCGAGCGAGAGGCGGCCTTCCTTGATCTGGACCGCCGCTTTGTTTATTGTCTTGGCCGGATTCGGCCTGGCCGATCTGCCGGTGCAAAGGCTCCACTGGCAGCCCTTCCGGCTCATCGCCAGCCGGGATTCCCTGCATGGCCGGCTCCAGATCGTCAAGACCCGGGAACAGATCAGTCTGTACAGCAATCATTCGCCCGTCTTCTCCTATCCCGACATCGCCTCGGCCGAAGAATCCGTTCACTTCGCCATGCTCCAGAGTCCGGCCGCCCGACGTGTCCTTCTCATCGGAGGAAGCGCCGGCCAGTCGCTCGACGAGCTTTTGAAATATCCCAATGTCCAGGTTGACGCCGTCGAACTCGACCCCGAGATCATCCGGATGTCCAACCGATTTCTGGGCGACGCCAAGCGGGATATTCTCGCCTCCGGGAGGGTCCGGATCTTGGCCCAGGACGGGAGAGCTTTTCTCGAGGGATCCCGAGATGAATACGAGGTCATCATCCTCAATCTTCCGGAACCGGCCACGGCTCAGATCAACAGGTTCTACACCCGAGAATTCTTTGATCTGGCCAGACGGCATCTCCGTTCCGGTGGATTTTTCTCATTCTCCATCGCCTCCTCTGAGAACGTTATCGGCCCTGAACTCAGGAAAATTCTGGCTTCTTTATACTTCACTCTGAAAAGTGTCTTCCCGGAAGTCAGAGTTGTGCCGGGCGGCCGAAACATTTTCTTAGCCTCTTCGAATCGCCTGACGATAGATCCCTCCGAACTGGGCCGCCGGATCGACGCTTTCGGGCTGAGCACCCGGCATCTTGAGATCCGCTCTCTCGAATCCCGCCTTCACCCTCTCCGGATCGAATACCTGCAGAACGCGCTCGGCTCAGGCCCCCGCCGGATCAACACGGATCTCAATCCCATCAGTTTTTTCCTTCAGGCATCCCTCTGGAGCGCTCATTTTCAGGGGCCGGAGTCGGCGATCATCCGGACCGTGGCCGAAGTGCCGCCGGGTTGGCTTCTCGGATGTCCGCTCCTCCTTTTTACTGTCTTCCTCGTCCTCCTTCGGCTGAAGAAAAGAGAGGTGAGTTTCAGCTTGGTCCCATTGGCCGTAATGGGTCTGACCACAATCGTCGCCGAGATCGTCCTGCTCCTCTGGTTCCAGTCCCTGTATGGTTACCTTTATGGACGAGTGGCGCTCCTGCTGTCCACTTTCATGCTCGGACTTTTTCTCGGTGCTTCGCTCAAAATCCGGCCTGAAAAAACGACCCTCGGCAGCCTGGCGGCCGTCCAGACCGCTTTTTTGGCCCTGCTGGCAGCATTCCGGATCGTCCTTCCCACTCACCCGCCGGAATTCCTCGCCTATCTTCTCCTGCTGTTGTTCGGTTTCCTGGGTGGGCGCCTGTTTATCGTTTCCAACCTGATTTTCCTCAGGACCAGAGCGGATTACGGGCGCGGCTATGGGCTCGATCTCATCGGGTCCTTCGCCGGCGCGCTGCTGACATCCTCCCTGCTTATCCCCTTAGCAGGTCAAGCCCATGTCCTTGAATCGGTGCTCGTCCTGAACGCGATCTGTCTCCTTTTTCTGCTGGCCCGGCCGAAGCCTGCCCGTTGGTCCTG
>JAFGRZ010000104.1 GCA_016934895.1 Candidatus Aminicenantota bacterium | reverse complement strand
TTTCCAGAGAAATGGGTGATGTCCCCAATTTTCCGGATCGTGTCCCCCAATTTCCAGGGCATGGGCATCGAACTGTTATACGGTCAGGACGGGCGTTGATTGACTTTATCAACCCGGGGAATATAATAACGTCTTTCATCTTAAAGGAGGTCTCATCACATGAAAGAAATCACCATCGAGGAACTATTAGCGAAAGCCGAAAAACCATCTCAGGAGGCGATGCGCCTTCATGCCTTTTACAAGGGCAAAATCGGCGTTCAACTGAAGTGCCGGGTTCGGAGCTTCGAGGATTTCGCCATCTGGTACACGCCCGGTGTCGCGGCGGTTTGCAAAGAGATCCACCAGGATAGGGAAAAAGCTTACGACTACACCAACAAATGGAATTTTGTGGCCGTCATCTCCGACGGCTCCCGGGTGCTTGGACTGGGCGATATCGGTCCCGAGGCCGGGCTTCCCGTCATGGAGGGAAAAGGCCTCCTTTACAAGTATCTGGGAGGCGTCGATGCGTTCCCCCTCTGCCTCAATGAGAAGGATCCCGACCGGTTCATCGATATCGTCAAGGCCCTCCAGCCCACTTTCGGGGGGGTCAATCTTGAGGATATTTCGCACCCCAAGTGCTTCAAGATCCTGGACACCCTCCGCGTGGAATGTGAAATCCCCGTCTGGCACGATGACCAACAGGGAACGGCCTGCGTCACCGTGGCCGGGTTGATCAACGCCCTCAAGATCGTGGGCAAGAAGATCGAGGACGTCCGGGTGACCATGGTCGGAGCGGGGGCGGCGGGTGTCGCCATCGTCCGGTTGCTCATGGCCGCCGGTGTCACTCCCGGCAACATCCTGTCCGTCGATTCCAAAGGGATCCTCCACCGCGACCGCAGCGACCGGGATATCCTCCAGAGCAAATTCAAGGAGAAATGGGATATCTGTCTGAAGACCAATGAAAAGCAAGTCAAGGGCGATGTCCCTGATGCCATCCGCGGAGCCGATGTCCTGATCTCAGCCTCGAAGCAGGGGCCCGGCACCATCCGGAAGGACTGGGTCAAGACGATGGCCAAGGATGCGATCGTTTTCGCGGAAGCCAACCCCGTTCCCGAGATCTGGCCCTGGGAAGCGAAGGAGGCGGGAGCCAGGATCGTGGCCACCGGCCGTTCCGATTTTCCCAACCAGGTCAACAACTCCCTCGGCTTCCCGGGTATCTTCCGTGGCGCCCTGGACGTCCGGGCCAAGACGATCACCGACGAGATGTGCATCGCGGCGGCCCGAGAACTGGCCAAGGTGGCCGAGGACCACGGCCTGAGCGAGGAATACATCGTTCCCAACATGGACCAGTGGGAGGTCTTCCCGAGAGAGGCGGTGGCCGTCGGCTCCAAGGGCATCGAGCAGGGCGTCGCCCGCAAGCCGGCCCCGGCCGAGGAACGGTTTAAAATCGCCGAAGCCATCATCAAGCAGGCGAGAGAACAAGTTCAGTTGCTGATGAAAGAGAAGTTCATCATCGATCCCGACGCCTAACGGGCCGTCTCGCAAATCTCCTGCGATTGTCTTCCTCAGAGAGGGGATGCATCCGGGGAGAAGTCAATCTTCCCCCCCGGCGCTTCGCTCTGCGAATCCGGCCAGGGGGACGATCCCGGGGGATTATTGACATCGAAATGCCGTTGTGATATAAGACGATACAAGAGAGAGAAGAGTCTAAGATTCTTTCATTCTTCAGGAGGTCACATCATGAAAAGTTTTTCCAGGCTTCTCATTCTGGCTGTCTTCGTAGTCGCTCTGTTCTCGAGCTGTGCCAAGCAGCCCGCCGAGGCCGTCGACGCGGCCAAAACGGCGATCGAATCCGCCTCGAAAGAGGGCGCGGAACTCTATGCCGCCGACGAGCTCAAAAAGCTGAACGATGACCTGCAGGCGGCCATGGACGAGGTCAACACCCAGGACAAGAAATTCTTCAAGTCCTTCGGCACGGCGAAGGAGATGCTGGCCAATGTACAGGCGGACGCGGACGCCCTGAAGGCCACCATACCCGCCAAAAAAGAAGCGGCCAAGAACGCCGCCCTGCAAGCTCAGACGGAAGCCCAGACGGTTCTTGAAGAGGCCAAAGCCCTTCTGGAAAAAGCTCCCATGGGCAAGGGCACCAAGGCTGACATCGAGGCCATGAAGGCCGACCTGACCGGCCTGGAGACTTCCTTTGCCGAGATCCAGGCGGCCATCGATGGCGAGGACTATCTCGGTGCTTCCGCCAAAGCCTCGACGATCAAAGAGCAGGCGACAGTCATCTCCGACCAGGTGAAAGCGGCAATCGAGAAAGTCAAGGGCAAGAGATAATCTCCGGCTGAAGGCCTGATTCTTCGGTTGAAGTTTGCTTCCTTAGTTGCCGCCCTATTTTTTTGTGTTTTTTCCGCTGGCGTCTGTCGTATCCCGCCGGTCCCTCCTGAGGTGGAGAAGGCAAAAACACAGGAGAATCAACTCTGGAGGGCCGGCGCTCCTGTTTATGCCCCATCCGATTACGGCCGCTACCTCGAGACTCTTCGCCTCGCCAAGGCGAAACTGATCAAGCAGAACGCCCGGATGCGGTGGTTCCGCGATTACAAAGAAGTCCAAATGGACTATATCGCCGTCCTGGCTCAGGGCGACGCTCTCATCCAAAAGGTCGAGACCGAGAAACGGTCACAATCCCGGGATTATTCCGCCCGGCTCACGGTTCTTCAGGAGAGAATCGGGAAGCTTCGGACTCTCACCCGGACGATGAACGAGAATGCCCTCGTCAGGCAGAATTTGGCCCGTGCGGAGGTCGCTTTCCAGGAGGCCAGAAGC
>JAFGRZ010000103.1 GCA_016934895.1 Candidatus Aminicenantota bacterium | reverse complement strand
TTCATCGAGGGGTGGGCAAAACCATACTATGAATATTGTGAGGCCAACCATCTTCAGTTGACCGGTCATTACTGGGAGCACGAATGGCCGGTTCCCAGGTTGAGTCCGGACAACATGGCCATGGCGGCGTTCGCCCAGATGCCCGGGATAGACTGCCTGATGAATCAGTGGGGGACCGGACCACACGCCCAGTTCGGCAATAACCGGGCTGTCAAAGAGATCCGCTCGGTCGCCAATCAGCTCGGATCCAGGCGCACGCTTTCCGAAACATATGGCGCGGGAGGCTGGGACCTCACCTTCGGCAACCAGAAAAGGATCGCCGACTGGGAGTTCGCCTTGGGGATTAGCTTCATCAATCAACACCTTTCCTATATGACCATCATGGGCGCCCGCAAGCGCGACCATCCACTGTCCTTCTCCTATCACGAGCCCTGGTGGCCGGCTTACAGAATCATGGGCGATTACCTGGGGCGGTTGTCCGTCGTCATGAGCCGGGGCGAGCAGATGAACAGGATCCTAATCCTCGAGCCGACCACGACCGCCTGGATGCACTACTCCCCGGGAGCCCCTTCACAGAAGTTAACCGCCGTCGGCCTGGACTTCACCGATTTCGTCAACCGTCTGGAGGCGGCTCAGGTCGAATACGATCTGTCCAGCGAACGGATCCTCCAAGATCATGGCCGGGCCGAGAACCGGAAAATGGTTGTGGGCATGCGGAGCTATGAAATCTTCGTTCTGCCGGCGGCGATGGAGAATCTGAACGGTCCGACACTGGGGCTTCTCTCCCGGTACCTCGAAGCCGGCGGGCGGGTCCTTTGCCTTTCGGAGGGGATCGGTTTTGTGGACGGCAAGCCGTCCGACGGACCGGCGAAGCTGGCTTCCGCCCATCCGTCGGGCTGGGTGTTCAAAACGGCCGACGAGACCATTGAGGAACTCACTGAAGCCTGCGCCCCGGACATCCGTTTCTCCAATGTCGAGGGCGACCCCGGCATGTTTTTCCATCATCGAAGGGAGCTGCCGGACGCGGAGCTCCTCTTTTTGGCAAATATTCATTCGACTGAAGGAATAAGGGGCCAGTTTGAGGCCCACGGCCGATCGATTGAGAGTTGGGATGCGTTCACAGGCGACGTCTCTCCCTACCCGAGCGCGCTGCAGGGAGGGCGTGTCGCGGTGAAGTTCGAGATTCCGCCCGGCGGAAGCCGGCTGTTCTGTCTCCGGCCGAAAAAAGGTCCGCGCCTGGAGGAGAAGGAAATCCGCTGGGGAGAACATGTCCCGGACGATGCGCTCGCCATCCGGCCCGGCTCACCCAACGTCCTGGTCCTTGATTACTGTGATTTGACGATCGGAGACAAGGAAGAGAAAGGGCTCTACTTCTATGAGGCCCAGCGACTGGCCTACCGTCATCACGGCATCGAGCGCAATCCGTGGGACAGCGCCGTGCAGTACGGGACAAATATCCTCGACCTTGACGACTTCGGGCCGGATTCGGGTTTTGAAGCCGCCTATGGGTTCGGGATCGCCACCGGCGTCGATCTCTCCTCGTTGGAGCTTGTCATCGAACGGCCGGCGCTCTATCATGTCTATGTCAACGAACAAAAAGTCGAGCCGACCCCGGACCGGTGGTGGCTCGACCGGGCCAACGGCGTTTTCGAGATCGGGAGCCGCTGCCGGCCCGGACGAAACCGGATCGCCTTGAAGGCCTCTCCCTTTACCATCCACACAGAACTCGAACCCATCACCATACTGGGTGACTTCGGCTTGGAGAGCATGGACAAGGGGTTTCTTATTGTGCCGGCGGCTTTGCTGAAGCTCGGTCCCTGGTCGGACCAGGGGAGGCCGCTTTATTCGGGCGGTGTCGGTTACTCCAAGACCTACACCCTGGGCCCTCCCGATCCCATGAGAGAACGCTTTATCGTCAGGCTCGGTGACTGGCGGGGGTCGGTGGCCGAGGTCAGGGTCAACGGAAAGACCGCCGGGTTCATCCTCGGTCCTCCTTTCGAATCGGACGTCACGAACTCCCTGGGCGCCGGAAGGAACACCGTCGAAATTGTAGTCTTCGGCACCCTCAAGAATACCCTCGGGCCTCATCATGACGACCCGGCGTTGGGCACCGCTTGGCCGGGGATGTTTCAAAAAGGCGCGGAAGGCGGTTGTCCAGCGGGATCGGCCTATAGCGTCGTCGGGTACGGATTGTTCGAGGATTTCAAGCTCCTGTCCCGGACCTTGGATTAGCCAGGCCGGTTGATTTGGGGTAATTTTTCCGCTCTGAGAAAGCAAGGAGAGACGACAATGAGCCTGGATCTGTGGTTGGCCGTCCTGGTGATCTTCATCTCGGCCGTCTTCGCGATTACCGGAAAATACGGAAAGAAGCGCTTCATCCATTATGCGTTCAAGCCCCTGACCATGATCTTGATCATCTCTTTGGCCTGGGAGCGGGTGACGGCCTGGCCCTCGGTCTACGGATACCTCATCCTCTCCGGCCTCTGCGTGTCGCTCTTTGGCGACATATTCCTGATGCTGCCGCCGCGTTACTTCCGGCCGGGACTGCTCGCCTTTCTGGCGGCCCAGGTTCTCTATATCATCGCCTTCAGCCGCGATCTCCAGACGCCCTCCGTCTTGCCGCTGTTCATTATTCTGGCTTATGGTGCAGCGGTCTACCTATTCCTGTTCGGATCTCTCGGCAAGTACCGCTGGCCGGTTCTTGTCTATATCCTGGCCATCTCGGCGATGGCCTGGCTGGCCTTTAACAGGCATCAGGCCCTATTGGAAATGGAGAGCCTCCTGGCCATGGTGGGCGCCGGGCTGTTCCTCTTCTCCGACACCTTGAACGCCGTCAACCGTTTCAAGAAGCCTTTTAAAGCCGCGCAGGCGTTGATCCTGGGGACCTATTTCGCCGCCCAGCTCCTTTTCGCCTTATCGGTCTAGACCTTCATGGACAAGGAGTGGTTTTCCCGCCGGCCGGATTCTAGCGATAAACACGAGGGGGAGGGGGAGTGGACCGCCGCAACAGGGCGACGCACCAGTGGTGAAGGGGGACTAGAAACTTTATTTTTTCGAGACAGTAATCCACCAGTTTCGGAGAGAAGAATTCCTCCGGTATGCCTGTTTCAGACGCGGCATGGATCCCTTTGTGCAGAAGCAGACCCGCGTTGGGGTGAGCGGCGTCGCAACCGGGGGGCACTCGCTTGTAGTGTCGGCCGCCGATCTTGAAATCCGTTCCTTCGACGATTGTCTTGAGGATCGCCGCCAGCTCCTTCCCGTATCTGGGATGGACGACCGCCTTGCGGTAGGGTCCGATCAGCCAGTCGGGAAAGACGTAGTATCCCCCGGCGATCATGAACTTCGGCGGCTCGAGATGGACATAGAAGCCCGGGCTTTCCATCCGCGAGAGCGGTCCCTCCCAAAAATAAATGCCCAAGTTGGGCTTGTAGGGCGATTTGTCGGCGCTGAACCGCACATCTCTATTGAGCCGGAAGATGGATTTGTTGACCTTGGGCGCCGCAACGATGTGGGGAGAGATTTGCTTCAGCCAGGGTCCCATGGCGGAAACAAACATCTTGGCGGGAGCCAGGACATGGGCCTCGTAGATGTGCCGGTTCGCTTCGAACCCGTCCCGGGTGTTGTTTTTCTTGAGCCGGCGAAAGAAAGAGACCGTCTCTTTCGTGAAACCGGGGAACGGTCGCAATCTATCCATTTTCTTCGACTCCTCTCTTTTCATCATACATATTCTCCCGGTCTATTGCATCTTTTCCCCAAGCCATCACTGAAGAAGAGATGATGGCTCATTCCCGTTTTAGGTTGACAGACCCGGTCTCATTGGATATAAATTTTTTGCGTCCCGAGAAGCCTGAATGATCAAAACGGCCGGTTTCGACAACGAACGCTATCTGGCCCTGCAGACGGCGGCCATTCTGGAGAGGGTGGAGAGGTTCCACAACAAGCTCTACCTCGAATTCGGGGGGAAGCTGCTATATGATTACCATGCCGCCCGGGTTCTGCCCGGGTACGATCCCAACGTCAAGATGAGGCTCCTCCAGGAGCTCAGGGACCGGGCCGATGTGCTTCTCTGCATCTATGCCGGGGATATCGAGAAGCGGAAATTGCGCGCGGATTTCGGGATCACCTATGATGTCGACGCCCTCAAGCTCATTGACGACCTGGCCGACTGGGGCGTCGGCGTAACGGGGGTGGTCATCACCCGCTATGACAACCAGGCTTCGGCGAAAGTCTTCAAGAACAAGCTGGAGCGGCGCGGCGTCCGCGTCTATACACACCGCTTCACCCGGGGCTACCCGACGGATGTGGACCTGATCGTCGGCGACGAAGGGTACGGGGCGAACGAGCACATCGAGACCGATCGCCCCCTGGTCATCGTCACGGGCCCGGGGCCGGGCAGTGGGAAGCTGGCCACCTGCCTTTCTCAACTGTATCACGATCACAAAAAGGGCGTCCGGTCCGGCTACTCGAAGTTTGAAACATTTCCGATCTGGAACGTTCCGCTCAAGCATCCGGTGAATATCGCCTATGAAGCGGCGACGGCCGATATCGGCGATTTCAACCTGGTTGACCCTTTCCATCTCGAGGCCTACGGCCGGTC
>JAFGRZ010000345.1 GCA_016934895.1 Candidatus Aminicenantota bacterium | reverse complement strand
TTCCGGAGAATTGAGTCATGTCCCCGAAATTCAGTTTGAGCTAATCGCCTTAGTCCGTGCGTCTTTCTTTGTGATGGCCATCCTGATTCATCCTCACGCCCGGGAGCGTATGGAAGAGCGCGAGACTTCTAAAGATGAAGTGAGAGTCACAATCAGTCAGGGCGAAAGATTTCCCGCGAAACTTGGGCGCGTAGGCTTCAAGCGCAATTTTCCATTTGAGAGCAAGCGGGATGGGAAATTCTTCCGGATCAAACAGGTTGTTGTCTATGGCGTTGAGGAGGGGGAAGATTTCCTTGTGATTACGGTTGTAGTAAAATACTTCTAGGAGCAAAGGCCATGGATATCACCTATGATCCCAGATACAACATCGCGTACATTCGGTTCAGGCAAAAAAGCAAGGGCGTTGAGACCCGCCAGATCAGCTCAGAAATCAATATTGACATAGCCCCTGACGGGAAAATCTATGGGATTGAGCTGCTCAATGCCAAAGAACAATTGATAAAAGAGAAAAAAATCTCCTTTACTGATGAATCCACGGGCAAAGCGTTTGAAATCCCCTTAAAGTTTTAAAATTCAGGGGACAGGCACCAATTTCTAATTAGGGGGGACGCCATACGTAATGCACTAAATTGGCCTTGGAAATTCGGGGGACACGATCCGAATTCAAGAGAATTGGGTCATGTCCCCGCAAAGTGAAATTCGGGGGACACGATCCCAATTCCAGAGAATTGCCACGAAATAAGGTGACAGTTGCCAAATTTCGGAAAATTTGGAAACAGCCACCTTATTTCCGGCCGGCCACCGATTCTCCGGGCACAATTATTGAATCCTGAGAGATCATCAGGCCGGCGCGGCCGCGCCCTCAGGAGCGGGGATATCTCTCCAGGATGAGGCGGCCGGCCCGGAAGTTCATGTGGACGCGGTAGGGCCAGAGAAGAGGATTCCCCAGGAGCCCCGCGGCGTACCGGCCGGATATTTCGTTCAGCCCCCCCATCCGGAATTCGTTGACCTGCTGGTCTTCTAAGACGAGGGGGCCGAGAGAGATGGACAATCCGTCGACACGACGGACATTCTGGGCCCCTCCGGCGCCCTGTATCCCGGCCTGGACGATGTGGGCCGGATCGATCTTCGGTTGGATGTGTTCCTCGAAAAAACCGGTGTCGACGAGATTGGTGGCCGCCGCCGAATCCAGGATGTAGAGAGCCGCCGGCGCCCCGGCCACGGAGGCCTCGACGACGGTCTGCTCGAAGATATGGAGCGGGACGTCGGCCGCGACGGCCGCCTGGTCGATGTTTCGCGCGAGGAGGTCGGGCCGGTCGAGCGGAAAAAGGTCCATCGTCCCCGCCTCGACGTCGATCGTCGTGTTGAAACGCTTGAGGAAAGCCGTCCCGATGAGGCCCTTCTTCATTCCCCGGAGCGTCCGAATATCGGAGACCATGACCGGGACGTTCCCGAAAGTCACCGGGCCCAGCCCGACCGTGTCCAGCACGGCGAACCGGGTGGCGATCGGGGCCGTCCCGACGCCCGTGGACGCGGCGCTGCCGGTCGGGACGAGGCCCAGTTCCTCGGCCAGCAGGGGGCTGAGCGTCATGAAGCCCGCCAGCGCCGAGTCGATGTGGAAGAGATAATCACCCCTCCGGTTGAGGGCGAGGGATATCATGCGGGTGCGGCGATGCTGCTCGGATGTGACCAGGGGCACCCGGATCCGTTCGAACCGGCCTTCCATCCGGAAGAGCGGCTTCCCGGCGAGCCCTTCGACCTGGGCCAGCCCGTTGGTGAAAAATGAGGGGAGAGGCTTGGAGCTCCGAGCGAAGCGCTCTTCGGCCAGTTTGGCGGTCTCGAAGAGGTCGTCGACCCGGCCGCGGTCCAGCGAGGCTCTCCAGAGATGACGGAGGGCCTCGTCGTAGAAAAAGGCGGTGGGGACGGCCCGGCGGAGGTGGGAGACGGATGTCTCCAGGTCGTTCCGGATAAAGGCGATGCGCCCCAGTCCGAGATGGGCGTCGGGCTCATCGGGGGACCGCAGGAGGACCTTCTTGAAGATGGCCTCGGCCTCAAGGATGCGACCCGCCTTGAGAACGGCCAGTCCGCAGACGGCCATGTCAGGGGCGTCGAGGGCGGGGGCGGCCAGGAGTTGAGCCGCAAGCCTCTCGGCTTCGCGGAACGAGTTGGCAAGGAGGAGCGAGGCCAGTTTTTCCGTTCCCGGCTTTCCGGCCGCCGACTGACGGTAGAGAAATGCGCGGCCGTCGACGATGATGATGACGGCCAGGGTCATCGTGAGGAGAATTCGCGCGCGATTGTTCATCAGACACCTCATAGGTAATACGCTCCGCCGCGACCATGCGTTTAGCGATCCGGGCTGCCGGGAAGCGATCTGCGGATTTTCCAGGGGCACCGACTCTAATTCGTGTGAACGCGCTGGAAGACGATCTCCTTGACGGCCGGCTCGAGCGGCGCGGAGACGCCGATAATCTCGCCTCTGGCGTTTGCTTGGAAGGTCAGCTTCATACCCCTGAGATCGCCCCCGGTCGTCCGAAAGGTTTCAAAATGCCAGTGTTCGAGAAGCGAAGTGATGCGATTCCAGTCCGAGCAGGACGTCTGAAGCATAATTGGCGATGATCGTTGGAACGGCGCCGCCCATGTTGACCAGGACGACGATGCCGAGATTCTCGTGAGGGAAAAGCGAAACAGAGGAGAAAAAACCCATGGTCGCCCCGCCGTGGTGGACACGGTAGCGGTCGCGGTAGGAATCGACCATCCAACCCAGGCCATAGCTCGGGTGCATAGACTCGGACTTTTCGTCGGGACGCCAGGGAACGGTGACTTGAGGCGCCTGGAGGATGCAGGGTCCGGATGACCTTTTCCCGCCACGGCGACAAAGTCTTCGTCGTCAGCGGCTCAGCCCCGGCCGTCCATGACGATCCCGACGGCCAAGCCGGGCGTTCCCCACGCTTTCATCGACGTCTCGATATACGACCGGATCTTCTGCAACGGCGCCTTGAGCTCTTCCGGAGGCATGAAGCGCCGCGAAAATTCCGGGGACACGATCCGAATTCAAGAGAATTCAGTCGCGTCCCCGAATTTCTTGTGTCCCCCGAAATAAGGTGACAGGCACCAATTTTTG
>JAFGRZ010000102.1 GCA_016934895.1 Candidatus Aminicenantota bacterium | reverse complement strand
GGCTTCGACATCGACGCCCGCCTCCCCGTATCTTTCCTTGGCGATAGCGAATGCTCTTTCGATCCTCGACGAATTCATTTTTACTCCTCCCCACGCGCTGTCATCAGAGACCCGTGACCTCACGAAAGCGATCATAGGCGCGGTCCCAATCGGACCGGCCCGACGGCCGGTATGTTCTGACGTCCACCGAGCGGCGGACGATCTCCCGGATTTCGCCGAGCGAGCCGACATATCCCAGGGCCATGGCCTGAACCAAGATATTCCCGGTGGCCGTCGCCTCAGCCGGCCCCGCCAAGACGGTCAACCCGGTGGCATCCGCCGTGAATTGGCAGAGCGGCCCGTTGCGGCTTCCCCCTCCGATCACATGGATGCGGCGGATCGCTTTACCCGTGAGGAGGCGAAGCTCATCGAGCGTCGAACGGTACTTGAGGGCCAGGCTCTCCAGGATGCAGAGGACCGTGTCCGCCGGGGATTCCGGAGGGACCTGGCCGGTTCGGAGACAATAGCAGCGGATGGCTTCGGACATGCTCGGCGGATTCAGAAAATCGGGGCAATCGGGGTCGATGAACGTTTGAAAAGCCGGGGCTTCGCCGGCCATCCGGGTCAGCTCATCGTAGCTCAAGTCCGCGCTCCCGGACCATTCCCTTCGGCACTGTTGAAGGAGCCAGAGACCGGCGATATTCTTGAGGAAGCGGATGGTCCCGGCGATCCCTCCTTCGTTGGTGAAATTGGCGGCGAAGGTTGGGGGCGAGATGAGCGCAGAGGGGAGTTCGACTCCCAACAAAGACCACGTCCCCGAGCAGATATAAGCCCAGTCCTCTCCCTGGGCGGGGACGGCGGCGACGGCCGCCGCCGTGTCGTGCCCGGCCGCGGCGACGACCGGGGTCCCCGGAAGTCCCGTTTCGTCTGCGATCGCTGGGAGCAAGTCCCCGATAAGCGTGCCCGGAGCCAGGACATCCGGCATGACGGCCGGGGAAAGGCCGACGGCGGACAGGATGGTTTTATCCCAGATTGCGGTCCTCGGGTCAAGAATCTGGGAGGTTGAGGCGATGGTGAACTCGCTGGCCTTTTCACCCGTCAGCAGATAGGTGAAAAGGTCGGGCATGAACAAGACGGATTCAACCCGTTCGAAGAGCGAGGGATTGTCCCTGGCCGTGGCGAACAACTGGAAGAGGCTGTTGAAAGGCATGAACTGCACGCCGGTCCGCCCATAGATTTCCTCCGGCGTCAGGCGCTTGAAAAACTCGTCCATGATGTTGTTCGTGCGATCGTCTCGGTAGGCATAGGGGAGGCCGAGAATCGTCCCTCCGGCGGTCAGCAGCCCGAAGTCGACGCCCCAGGTGTCGACCGCCAGGCTCTCGGGCGGTTGCGCGGCCTCGGCCGAGGCCGCTTTCATCCCCTTCTTGATCTCCTCAAAAAGCCCGTAAATATTCCAATGCAGATGACCGAACACACGGACGGGTGAATTGAGAAACCGGGTCAGCTCGCGAATGTGGACCTGCCCATCGGACAGCCGTCCGAGGATTGTCCGGCCGCTTTCGGCCCCGAGATCAAATGCCAGAAATGACTTCGGTTCCATTCTTTCTTTTTATATTATCATTCTCCGTCGATTTCAAGCTCCCGGATCGCGGCTCCGGACGAATTCATCGCAAGCCCTCGTCCTCTTTTTGAAAAGTGTCCCGAAATATTCTAAGATGATGAAGGCGGCACTTAGAATGGACTTCGAAGACAAGTTAAAGTGGATCAAGAAAGCGCGGTCGCCGCGGCCGAAAAGCGATTCGGTCGCCTCGGCGTGGCGCAAACTCGAGACCGACTCCGGACTCTCCACCAAGGAGAAGCTGGAAAAGTTGATCACTTTAACCGGGACCCCCAAAAAAGAAAAACGGGCTCGCGCGGCGGTCGTGGAGGAAAAAAGGACGCCGCTTGAAGTCTTCGAGAACCAATATCACCTGGGAAGCCGGTACGGAAAAATCCCGATCGGCGCCGGGCTCAAGATCAACGGCGAAATCCTCTCCCTGCTTAGCCGGGACCGGGCCTTCTCCGGGCTTGACCTCTCTACGGCTCTCTTTCTCGACCTCGAGACAACCGGGCTATCCGGCGGCGTGGGAGTCGTCCCGTTTCTGGTCGGCCTCGGCTATTTCCGGGAAGAGAGGTTTTGGATCAGCCAATTTTTTCTGGGCGATATCGCGGAAGAAGAAACTCTTATCCACACGCTTGGGCAGTTTCTCGAAAAGATGGATTTCCGGTCGATCGTGACCTTTAACGGAAAGGCTTTCGACCTGCCCCTCTTGGAAACCCGTTTTATCCTCCAGCGGGAAGCGCTTCCGCTCAGCCGCCTGCCCCACCTCGATTTTCTGTTTTCCGCCCGGAGCCTATGGAGCCATAAGCACGAAAGCTGCAGGCTCTATCACTTGGCCCAAGAGGTTCTGGAGGCCCATCGGGAAGAGGATATCCCGTCTTCCGAAATTCCCTTCCGCTACTTCGAGTTCTTGAGAACGGGCGAATTTGCCCTCATCGAACCGATCCTTTACCATAACCAAGAGGACCTGCTCTCGCTTTTGGGAGTCGTCATCACAGGCGCCGGCCTGTTCCTCGAAGAACGGGATGGGGAGCTTGACCCCTCGGGCGATGCCATGGACCTGTTCGGAGCGGCCCGCCTGCTGGAGAGAAGTGGGGAGAGAGCGAGATCGGCCCTGTTTATGAGCCGCGCCCTCGAGGAGAGACTGTCGGGGGAATTCGCCGTCCAGGCCAAACTCAAACTGGCTTCCCATTTCAAGAAAAGCCGGGAATGGGACAAAGCTCTGCGCTTGTGGAGTGAGATGATCTCCCTCAACCGGCTCGAATGCTTCCGAGAACTGGCCATGTATTATGAGCACAGAGAAAAAGATTATGTCAAAGCCGCAGAGGTGACGAGAGAGGGACTGGCCTTGGCCGGGAGAGCCTCCCAGAGTCTCCAGGAGGATTTCTCACGCCGGCTCGGACGGCTGCGCCGGAAGATCGAACGGCAAAATCAATGAAGGGAGATCGATCGAGCAAGGAATTCGCCCGGTTCGAAGCCTATCTGAAGGAACACGGGCTGAAGGCCACGCGGTCCAGAGAACTGGTCTTTAATGAAATCCTTTCCTCGCCTGGCGTTCATCCCAACGCCGAGGAGATCCGCCGCCGGCTGCGGGCCAAGAAGAAGCCGGTCGGACTGGCCACCATCTACCGGACGCTCAACCTCTTGGTCCGCAGCGGTCTGGTGACGGCTATTGATTTGGGAGAAAGCCACAGCCATTTCGAGCCGGATTGGGAAAGGCTGTCCCACGGCCACCTCATCTGCCTGTCCTGCGGCCGGGTCCAGGAATTCAGTCACGCTGAAATTCAGGAGGCCGTTGACAGAATCGGCAAAGAAAAAGGCTTTCTCCTGGACAGGTTCTCGATCCAGGTTTTCGGCCACTGCCGGGACTGTTCGGCCGCTCGCCGCCGGGCAAAGACGCCCTAAATTCCTTCCTCCGCGTTCAGACAACCAAGAAAGCCAAGGCGCCGGCCCCGAATCCGAGCTCGCGCGGACGGACGGCGTCCAGGAGGTCGCGGCCGCCGTGATGAACATCGAAATGCGGCCGGGAATCCGTCACGATCCCCATTCGGGTGGTTGTCCCTCCCGGGACCATCGCCGCAGGATGGCTTTCGCGACCTCCATGGCCAGGAACACAAAGACGCTGAACCCGATGATGACCGCGAGATCGGACACCGTCGGGACGAGAATACCGAAAGAACGCCGCACCGATGGAAATTGGATGAGGATGGAGATCAGGGCGAGCTCCCAGAGGATGGCCAGGACCAGCCAGCGGTGGGGGGGCACCTTGAAAACACTGAAGCGGAGCGAGCGGAAGTTGAGAACGATGACCAACTCGACGATGATGAACATGAAAAAGATCTCTGTCCGGGCATGTTCCAAGCGCGAGAATTCATGAAAATAAAGGAGATAGAAAAAGGGCGTTTCGATGACCAGGGCCATGAGAAGGAACGCTTTGACATCCCGGGAAAAGACGCTTTCCCGGGGATTTCGGGGCGGCCGCTCCATGATATCCGGGTCGGGAGGAGCGACACCGAGGGCCAGGGCGGGCAGCCCGTCCGTCGCCAGGTTGATGTAAAGGATCGCCGCCGCCATGAGGGGAAGATAGTCGGGTCCCTTGATGAGCACAATGCCGCCGATGACGGCGACTTCGGTGATATTGCAGCGCAACAGATAGGTCAGGTACTTTTTGATGTTGTCGTAGATCCAGCGCCCTCTCTCGATGGCCTTCAGGATGGTGGCGAAATTATCATCTCTGAGGACGAGGTCGGCCGCGTCTTTGGTCACTTCGGTTCCGGTAATCCCCATGGCGATGCCGATGTCCGCCTGCTTGAGGGCCGGAGCGTCGTTCACCCCGTCGCCCGTCATGGCCACGACCTCGCCCCGGCTTTTCCAGGCCTTGACGATCTTGAGCTTGTCGATCGGCGATACCCGGGCGTATACGGTCACCCGGTCGACGATCCGGCCGAGGTCATGCTCGCTCATCGCCGCCAGGGTTTCGCCGTTGAGGACAAGGTCATCCGGCCGATAGATCCCGATCTCTTCGGCGACCGCGCGGGCCGTGACCTCATGATCGCCGGTGATCATGACCGTTTTGATGTTGATCCTCCGGCACATTCGAACAGCTTCGATCGCTTCAGGCCGGGGCGGATCCATCATTCCGACGAGGCCGAGAAAGATGAGATCCCGTTCGTCGTCCTCCCCGAAGCCGGCGCGCCCGGCCGGCAGCCATTTCATGGCGAAGCCAAGGACCCTCAAAGCCGAGCCGGCCATGTCTCGGGCGGCCGCCAGGGCGGCTTCTCTTTCCTCCAGAGAGACCCTGACGACCCCCGTCGAGGTCATGATCCGGTCGCAGCGGCCGATGACCTCTTCGGGCGCGCCCTTCAGATAGGCGGCCCTCCGGCCATCCGGCTCATCGTGGACGGTGGTCATGCGCTTGCGCTCTGAGCTGAAGGGGATCTCCTCGCTCCGGGGATGCCTCAGCCTGATCTCGGAGACGGGCAGTCCGGCTTTGGCCGCGGCCACAACCAAGGCGCCCTCGGTTGGATCGCCCTTGACCGTCCACTTGCCCCCGGCCTCATTAAGGTGGGCATCGTTGCAGAGCAGGGCGGCTTTCAGGAGTCTCTCCACGGGACTCTCGGAATCCAGGCCGCAGACCATACCTTGGACTTCTCCGGCCGGATCATAACCGACGCCGGTGACTTCACAGAATCCGCTTGCGGAATATATTTTCCTGACCGTCATTTCTCCCTTGGTCAGGGTTCCCGTTTTATCGGAGCAAATGACGGTGGCACAGCCGAGAGTCTCCACGGCCGGCATTTTGCGCACGAGGGCGTTGCGTTTGGCCATCTGATGCATGCCGATGGCCAACGCGCCGGTCACGATGGCCGTCAGGGCCTCAGGGACAGCGGCGATCGCCAAAGCTACGGCGAACATGACCGTATCGATCACGAATTCCAGGCTGAGCCGTCCGACGACAGCCTCTCTGAGAGCGCTGATCCCGGCCACGATAACGCAGATCGACACGGCCATGATGCCCAGCCAACGGCCGATCTCCCCGGTCCTTATCTCGAGCGGAGTTTTTTGGGATTCGGCGGCGGAAACTTGCTCGGCGATTTGTCCGAATTCCGTGTTCATTCCCGTCTCCGTCACCGCGGCTTTTCCGCGTCCGTAGGTCACGATCGTACCGGCGAAAACCATGTTCTTCCGGTCGCTCGCCGGGATATTTGAGCGAAGGGGAGCCGTTTCTTTGCGGACAGGAATGGACTCTCCCGTCAGGGCGGCCTCATCGCAGCTCAGCGAATGAACCTCGATCAGCCGGGCATCCACCGGAATCTTGTCGCCGGCTTCGAGAAGAAGGATGTCGCCTGGGACAAGCTCCCGGGAGGGGATTTCCTCTTCCTTCCCATTTCGCAAGACGGTGATCATCGGCGCGAGCATCTTCTTAAGCGCTTCGAGAGCCTGTTCGGCCTTGTATTCTTGAAAGAAACCAAGCAAGGCGCTGAACAGGACGATGACACCGATCATAATCGCATCGAGGACCTCGCCGATCAGGACGGAAAGCCCAATGGCGGCAAGGAGAATGAGGATGAGCACATTTTTGAACTGGCCGAAAAAAAGCGAAAACGGAGAGGCTTTTTCTTCTTCCCTGAGCTCGTTGGGCCCGTACCGGTTCAACCGCTTCTCGGCTTCCACGGAAGTCAAACCCTGTCGCGGGTCGGAACGGAGGCGGGCAAGGACTTTGACCGCATCCTCGGCGTGCCAGGCGGGAATTTGCATGGGTTCCTTTCTCAGGCGAAAACCGGACAGCCGCCCATTATAGCAAAGAAGCAGGCGGATGGGGAAATCAATCTTAGGGAGATGGCCGATGACGGCTAGCCTTTAGGGGCGAGGAGAGGGCCGTTGAAGGAGGACCGCAGGAGGGGAATTATGCTCATTCAAATCATCGCGAAAGGGGATTGTCGTTAAAACGGTTCCAAAGTCTAATAGGAACGTCCTCCTTGGATAGATTCGGGGGACGTATTGTGATCCTGGGGAAGGCCGACTTGAATTGAAGAGTCAAAGTCATTACAATGTCTCTCCGGGGAAGATCCATGCGGAGTCTTCTGGGGAAAGGGAAGAAAGGGCAATCTACGAGAAGGCCGTCGGATCGGTCCGATGAGTCGGGTGGAAGAATGAAAAAGCAGGGCTTTACGCTGATTGAAGTCCTTGTGGTCATCGCCATAATCGGCATCCTCGCGCTTCTGGCCTATCCGAACATCAAGAACTCCCTCGAAGTGAGAAACCTGGAGAACAAAGCCAGGGAAGTCCTGACCACCCTCCAGCAGGCCAAGTTCCAGGCCGTCAAGACGAAGCTCAACCACCGGGTCACTTTTGACAACAGCCTCGGCTACTGGGTCTATTACATCGAACGGGAAGTGAGCTATGACACCTGGGTGGAGGTCCCTGGGATCATCAGGAAATCCATTCCGAACAGGTTGGCGACCACGATCAATTTGCCCGACCAGGAGGTCATCTTCTCGCCTCTCGGTTTTGTCCTGAATTACAGCACGACTCTGCACGAAGTCTCCGTTCAAAGCCCGAATATCCAGCGGCAGGGCCAGCCGAGCACGAGGACGATCGTCATCTATGCCGGGGGCTCCATTCAGTATACAAAGTCGTCTTAGGGCTCCGGAGACATGAAGGCCCGCAAAGGAGGAAGCATGCGAGGTCGGAAGAAAAGGGGAGAGGGTTTCTCTCTCCTGGAAGTGGTCATCGGAATCGCCCTTGTGGCCATCGCCGTCCTCGGCCTGGCCGAGATGTTCACCCTGGGTGTTCTCAACAACCTGCGGGCCGAACGCATCGCCAACGCGTCCTTCCTGGCCCAACAGCAGATCGATATCATGAGAAACCTGACGGTCGACGAGTTCACGGCTCTGACCACGAGCAACGGGATCGACCTCAACGGCGACGGCGCCATGGACATCTTGAAAGACGAGCCCCTTGATATCAACAATGACGGCCAGTTCGACTATCGCCGGATCACGGAGATCCAAGTCGATGCCTCCGGAGCCAGTCTCTCCTTCAAGATCGACGTTTTCATCTTCTCCCGCGAGCAGTTGAACGCCCCGAAAGACGAGCTTCTTCTGAATCCGATCCGGTCAGGCGTGAGGTCAAAAATCACCACGGCCATCAGCCGGTGAATACGAACCATGACGAGGCATAAGATGATAAGGATCATTCCAAGAAACGTGAAAAGGAAAGAGCAAAGCCGTCTTCCCCGCGGATTCACTCTTATCGAGCTCATAGTCGGCGGCTCGATCATGCTGATTGTCGTTGTGGCCACGCTCTCTCTCTACATGAGGAGCAACAAGGTGGCCGTGGACCAGAACCAGTATGCCGAGCTTCAGCATGATGTCCGGTCCGGCATGTATTTCTGCGCCCGGGACGTCCGGATGGCCGGAGTGGGCCTCCCCATCGAGTTTTTCGGCTACTCCCTGGAAGGGATCGATAACGAGAACCAGGGCGAAGAGGTCACCCCGGACCGGTTGAAAATTCTGGGAAATTTAGATGATCCGATCAACCTGAGGATAGACAACTATCAGGGCTCATCGATCAACCTGGCCGTGGACGATTACAGCCTTGAACAGTACCCGTATCCCGATGATTACTATGTCAATAAGATCGTCCTGGTGCTGCCCAACCCGGATTCTCCCTGCCGGGCGGGCGAAATCAGGCAGATCACGCACGTGTCTCATAGCGAAGAGGGGAATAACGAAAAGCTGAATTTTTCTCCCGGCCTGGCGCCCGGGATCGACCCTCCGGGAGGCCTCTCCGGAACATGCAGCAGCTCCAACGATTACGACGGCGGAATGGTGACCTTCATCAATGTCAAGGAGTATTGGCTCGATGTCACCGGAAACTATCCGGGCCTGAGCGCCGGCCAGCAGGGATACATCGGGAACGGCCAGGGCGCGATCCTTTATGTCACCGAAAACGGCGTCCACTTTCCCCTTGCCCAGAATGTCGAAAACCTGCAGTTTGAGTATAACGGCGATTGGAATCCTCCCTATGACGGGGGGCTGGACGGCTTCGTGCCCTGGGACAACGCCAACTGGACTCTGGACCCGGACATGGTCAGCCGCATCCGCCAAGTCAGAATCCTGGTCCTGGGGAGAACGCCGCGGGCGTTCGTGACTTTCTCTGGAAAGGCCCCCGAAGACCTGAATATCTACAAACGTCCCCCGCTTTCCAATACCGTCGGGGCCGCCCAAGCCGACAAGCACAAGCGGTTCCTTCTGGAATCGACGTCCAACATCAGGAATTTATCTTTGAATATATATAACACCGGAACGCGATAGAGAGGCCGAGAATGAACCGCCGAAAGACCGGAAAAGACAAGGGCGCAACCCTGATCGTCCTCATCATCGTCATCGCCTTCTTGCTGGCCGTGGGGATCCTTGTTCTCTACATCACCGGCACCGGGCCGAAAGTCGCCGGCAACATCCGCTTGCAGGAACAGGCGTTTAACGCCGCCGAGGCCGGATTCGATAACGCCTGGACGCTGATCGAGGGCAGCTTTGTCGCCGCCGGCTGGACGAATTTCGAAGGGCACTATATCACGACGCCCTTGGGCATCAGCGATCCGGGTCAGACGAATCCCGATTATTTTCGCAGGCTGACCGACGAGGAAATCCTGGCGGCGATCAATCCCGGCGATCCCAACATGATTTTTTACAAAATACCGTATGTCATGACCCAGAGCGGAACGCCGGACACCCGCTACACCTACACGGTTTTCCTGATCGACGATGAAGCGGGAGGAGGGGATCCCGACCCCTTTGACGCGCTTCTCATCTGCATCGGGACCGTCCAGACGGGAAGCGTCATCACCACGGCCAGATTGGAGATCGAGCTGGCCGTTCAACTGCCGGGGACTTGATCATAAAGAGGGAAAAGGGAGAAAGAAGAAATGAATAAGCAGAAAAAAGCAGCGGGGCGATTTTTTCCTGTTTTTTTGCTTTTGATCATTGCGGGCATCCTCGGGCTGAAGTTCTGGGCCCAGGAGGCCTGCGTCGAGCATCCCCTGGAGTTCGCCGAGTCGTTCAACAACACCGCTTTCAAGGATGAGGACAACTCCTCTGTGGCCCATTGGTCGGACGGGCCTCCTCCGGACCTGCCGGGCTACATCACCCTCAATAAAATCGGCGCGACTTTCGACATCGCCAATCCGGATTCTTTCCCGGCCTGGATCAACACCGTAACGACCGGCGACTTCGACAACGACGGCTGGCCGGATTTCATCGGCTCCAGTTCGAGCTACAGCAACGCCCTGGTTTTCGTGAGAAACCTCGGGGCCATAGGGCTCATCGGGTCTTTCGGCATCATGGATGATCCCGACCACTATGGGAGAATCGACGGCACCGTCTGCCCGTTCTATCCGGCCTCTTTAGAAACCGACGTCCCGACTCAAGGCGTAAAAGGCGCCGTGATCGACGGCAGCGGCCACTGCGGGATGACTTCCGGTGACTATGACGGCGACGGAGACCTGGATTTTCTTTTCATGGTGTCTCGGGACGTTTCGCCGGATTTTACCTTCAAGAGGATTTGGCTTTACGAAAACAGATGGATGGATTCGGGCGAAACGACGCTTTCGTTTGTACAGGTCGACAAGACGGCCGCCTGGTCGGCGACGCTGAGAGGGATCGCCTGGTCGGCGACGATGCTGACGACGCTCGACTTCGACAACGACGGGGATCCGGACATCCTGATGGGAAACAGGGCGGGCGAAGTGATCAAGATCAACAACCGGAACCGGACGAGGGCGATCGGCCACAACAACAAGTGGAACTTCACCACAGTCCTAACAGGCGCTCAGACGGGATGGACGTCCAGCCGGGGAATCAGCACCCTGTCCATCGCCGATTTCGACTTCGATACGGATCTCGACATCGTCATCGGCAGCGTCGGGTATCCTGAGCTTAAATACTGGAAGAACGACGGCAGCGGCAATTTCGGGACCAATCCTTATGCCGTCTATACGGATGGCTCCGGCGATACGCACAATGATGAGTACGACGGAGCGGCGTCAGTCTCGATCGCCTGCGATTTCGACCGTGACGGTGACGCCGATATCGTTATCGGAACGGATAACTGGAACTACAAACCCGGCGCGGAAAACATCGGCGGGATGTGCTACTATTTCCGGAATGCCGGCGGCGAATTCACCCCGCGCCTGATCTACGACAACCGTCCCACCGTTTTTGATTTCGACCTGGGGGCCTATTTCGATTATGACCAGGACGGAGATGAGGACTTCCTGATGGCCGATGGAAACCACGCCCGGGACTATTACATCTTCATCAACAACATCGCCGACGTTTATAATCTTCAGGGGATCGCGCAATCGGCCAATATCACGCCCGCCTTGGACCCGAACCTTCACGCGATCACCAAGATCAGAATCGCGAACGTGATCCAATCGGTCGTGGGCGGCTCGAATGAAGGGCTGGCGGTGACCTACTACGTCTCCAACAACGACGGCCGCGATTGGGAGCTTTACGCCACCTGTGCGGAGAGCGAGATCCGGGATTTCGGGATTTTACCCGACACCCTGTCCGGAGACTGGCATACTTTCGAGCACTACGGCAGCCGGTTGAAATGGCGGGCCGTCTTTGAAGCTGAAGACGACAACATCCCCGGCTTCCCGGATGCCTCCTACGAAACTCCGAGGATCGACAACATCGAATTCGAGATCATTTACGTGGACCGAAAGGAATATTCCAGGACATCCGTCGCGGCCACGGTCGCCGACAACAGCGGCGCGCCCATCAAGCTCATCATCGGCGGGACGTTCATTTTCCCGGGCTGGGAAGGCCATCTCTTCGCCTATGACGTCACGAACATGAGCCCCCTTAATACGAGTTACTCGGAGCTGCGGACGGTCAGCCGCTCCGACCTTTCGGATCCGACGGGGAGAGAAATCGTCGCGCCGGGGACGGTGATTCTCTGGGATGCGGGCGCTCTGCTGGCGGCCCGATCCGCCGCTGACCGCCGCATCTACACGACCCTGCCCAACGCTGAAGGCACCGCTCTCGACAGGGTCGATTTCACGGTCGCCAACGTCACGGCGCTGGAGCCCTATTTAGATGACGTGCAGGGCGACCATGCCGGGCTCATCGATTTCGTGCGCGGCGAAGGCCGGGATTGGAAACTCGGGGACATCAACCACTCGAACCCCGTCGTGGTCGGCCCGCCGAACGAAGTGTCCTCTCAGATGGGCGCAGGCTACGATGCCTTCAAGCTGACCTGGGAGGACCGGAGGAAAGTCTTGTACGTCGGGGCCAACGCGGGCATGATCCACTCTTTCGATGTCTTGACGGGACAGGAACTCTGGGGCTTCATCCCTTACAATCTTCTTCCCAAGCTTAAGAACATGTGGGCGGTCGATCAGAGCACCCTGGGCCGGTATTTCGAGCGGGACATCTATGTCGACGGCAGCCCGGCCGTTGCCGATGTCTACATCGGCGGCGTCTGGAAAACCATCCTTGTCTGCGGCCAGGGACCGGGGACAGGCAGTGTCATTGGAGGAGGGGTCAACTATTATTTCGCCTTGGACGTCACCGACCCCGAGAATCCCCAGCCTCTCTGGGAGCTGACCGCCGATACCATGGGCGAGACCTGGTCCGTTCCGGCCATCGGGAAGGTGACCAAGGACGGCGGCGACGCCTGGGTGGCGTTCATCGGCTCGGGCTATGACAACAACCCCGACCCCGGCGCCGTCCTCGGCAACGTCTTCTACGCCGTTGACCTCGCCGACGGGAGCATCCTCTGGACGTTCGAAGCGGATGAGGTCGATACCTCCGACCCGGCCCGGTCAAACGCCCAATTCCCCAACATTCAGAACACCCTGCCCGGTTCGCCTTCCCATGTCGATATCAACCGGGACGGCTACGTCGACCGCGTC
>JAFGRZ010000344.1 GCA_016934895.1 Candidatus Aminicenantota bacterium | reverse complement strand
CCAACGAATAAATGATCCATTCTTTTTTGGCTTTTATGATTGTTCCTCCTTGAAGAATATCATGATCGTTTGTGGGCGATGCTGAAATGGTATTAAAAAGGAACACTTCCCGTCAGGAGATATCTCCGAAGACCAAACGCTCTTGGTCCCTTCCTTCAGGTCCAGCAATGCCTTGACCCGCCCGGTTTCAAGGTCAACCTGACGAAACATCAATCCCTTTCCCGAGACGAAGTCCGTAGCCAAGAGGGACCGGCCGTCGGGAAACCACTTGAGCGTATTGGGAAAAGGGTAGGCTTGATTGAACGCGTCGGCAGGCACCGGATAGACTTCGCGCTCCTCGCCGGTCGCTTCCGTGCGGATGATGAAACTGGCAATCCGGGATTTGTTGTAGGCGAGATGGGCCCTTCGCGTGTAGACGAAGAAGCGGCCGTCCGGCGACCAGGCGGCGGGAAATCCGGTGGAGCCGATATAGCTCTGATTGAATCGTTTCGCTTCCGAGATGACCAGACCCGTCGCCGGGTCGAGGTCGGCCGCATAAATGTCTCCCTGATCATTTAAAAGCCGCTCATAGACGGCGATGGCATCGGCCGGCTTCCCGGAAGCGCGGAGACACCTCGCCAGGCGCAGCAGCGCCCCCGCCCGGACACCCGGCCGCTTCAAGCGGGCGAGATCCCTGTAGAGGGCGGCCGCTCGAGTGGGATTGTATTGCCTGAATTCGACGGCCTCGGCCGCGGCAAGGAGCATCCCCACCCGAGGCGGGATACGCGACCATATTCTTTCCGGCATTCGGGCCCCTCAGACGCTTAGACGGAGCCGGCAGTCTTTGCGAAATCGTGTTTTCCAACCATGCCTTTTCCGGCCGGGCCGGCCCTGGGAAGTCTCTTGCGTTGATACTCCGATCCGGCCACTTTTTTTGGAGCATAAACCGGGCCGCCCACCATGTCAAGGCCGCCGTCCCCAGAAAACCCCTCGGTTTGCGGGGCGAAGTCGGGTAAAATGGGATTCCACAGGCGGGGCGAGGACCCCGCATATCGGGAAATAACCAGGAGGGCGGGCCGATATCACCCAGGACAAGATCTCGGTCTTAGCACCGATCGGGACGGCCTTGCTCAGCTACAGGACCGGCGACATCATCGAGTTGACGGTTCCGTGCGGGAAACGCGTCCTCAAGGTGGAATCGGTGCTCTGCCAGCCGGAAGCTTCAGGAGATTTCCATCTCTGACATGCGTTAATAAGAGCGATAATCAGAGTTCCATCCAGTCTTCACGCTTCCCGGTATAATCCCCCTGAAGAGTCGGACGAGTCCTTCAGCATCAACCTCAGAAAGACCGTCTGGAACGGCTAGGGTTCGTCAGCGTCCCTTGGCCAAACGCTCCAGCTCAGCCTTGGCCTTTCTGATATCGGCCTCGCTTTCGCCTTGAGGATTTTCCAGGTACATCTTGAAATGCTTCGCCGCTTCCTCCACATTCCCGCGCTTTTCATAGGCGACAGCCAGGTTGAAATGACCGGTCGGCGTCGGGCGGACAGCCAAGGCGCGCTCAAGCCAGGCGATGGCCTGTTCGTCCTCGCCCAGGTAAGAATAGGCAATGCCGATGTATTGATAAAAACCCTGCTCTTCAGGAAAATCCCCGATCAATTGCTCATAGATTTCGATGGCTTCTCTCAGCCGGCCGCCGGAAGCCAGATTCCCGGCATACCTCATTCTCAGATGCCGGCTTTCGGGTTCAATAACCAGAGCCCGTTCATAATAGGTCCGGGCCTCTTCCTTTCGTCCCTCCGAATCCAGGATTCCGGCAGAGACGGTCAGGGCATCGACGTTTCGTGGGTTTAGCTTCAGGACTTTTTCCATGGCCTCGAAGGCATCGCGGGACCGGCCGGTGACCAGATGGGTATGGCCCAAACGCACCATGAGGATCTCCGAATCCGGGATCTTTGTTATGCCCCTGTTCAAGGTCTCTATGGCGCGGTCGAATTTTTTCTGAAGCGCCTGGGCGATGGCCAGATTGACGTAGCCGGCGGGAGAATCAGGGATCTCCTCCAGGACCTCAAGATAGGCCTGTTCGGCCTCGGCATACCGTTCCTCGAGCTCATAGGCCTGGGCCTGCTGGATCAGCCTGAGCAGGTCGATCTTATCTTTCGGATCGGGAAAGGTCGATCCGGGTTTGGCCGGGGCGAGGTTCACGTAACCCAGGGATCTCAGCCTTTCCATGTCTTCGGCCCTGACGCCTGTTTCGGAACCCTCCCGCTCGCCGCCGGAGCTCGCGTTGAGGACCTCCTCCTCCAGCTTTTTCTTCAATTCCCCGGCTCTCCCGGGTGATAACTCATACAGATTTCTGTGTTCTTCGGGGTCTTGCTCCAGGTCATAAAGCTCGGGCCGCGGAGACTGGATGAATTTCCAGCGCGCCGAGATCAGCCCGACCAAATCCGACCAGCCAAAGTTTTCCCGAGGGTAAAAGCTTTCCACCAGGCAGTCGAGGTCCTTACGGATTTTGCCCTTGAGCCAGGCGACGAGGCT
>JAFGRZ010000343.1 GCA_016934895.1 Candidatus Aminicenantota bacterium | reverse complement strand
TTTCTCGACCGGAGGGAGAGAAGAGCGAACGACGAATCGAGCCCGTTTTCCGCGCTGGGAGAAAACGGGCGCGGTTTCGAGGCCACTAACCCGAGGCCTTAACCTTCGAGGTCGCATCTCCATCCCCAAGTCGTCTATCACATAAAAAGAGATGCTCCCAGATCGAACACACATATCATTCCGCCCCCCCTCGAAAGGGAAAAAGAGAATGGATATTCACCCGGCCTGATCCCAGCCCCGTCAGCCGCCGGAGGCCAGCTTTTCCTTGGTGAATTCGATCAGGCCGCCGGCCTCGATGATGCCGATAACAGAATCCGGGAGCGGGAAAAATTTAAAGACCCGCTCTCCCGAAATGATTTTCCCTGCCGGGTAATCGATCTCGATCTCATCGCCGGTCCTCAGCGCGTCCGAAGCCTCTTCACATTGGAGCACGGCCAGACCCAGGTTGATCGCGTTCCGGAAATAGATCCGGGCGAATGATTTCGCCACGACGGCCTGGACTCCCGCCGCCCGCAGACAGGCCGCCGCCTGCTCCCGGGAGCTCCCGCACCCGAAATTTTTCCCGGCGACAATGACGTCGCCCGGCCTCACGTTTCTGGCGAACTCCGCGTCGAGGTCCTCCATCGCGTGCGCGGCCATCTCGGCCGGCTCCATTATCTTATAAGTGTACCGTCCCGGAAAGATAACGTCGGTGTTGATGTCGTCCCCGTACTTCCAAACGCGTCCTTTGCTCATAGGTGTTTCCTCGGATCGGTGATCTTCCCTTCAAGGGCGGACGCCGCGGCGGTCGCCGGCGAAGCGAGATAAATCTCGGAATCTCGGCTTCCCATCCGACCCCGGAAATTGCGGTTCGAGGTGCTGACCACGACCTCGCCCGCGGCCAACAGACCCTGGTGAGCGCCGAGACAAGGTCCGCAGCCGGGATTGAGAATGACACATCCCGCCTCGGATAAGATTTCCAGAAGGCCTCTGCGCATGGCATCGACGTAGACTTCCCGCGAAGCCGGCAGGACGAGCGCCCGGACTCCCGGGTGGACCTTCTTCCCTTTCATGATATGGGCCGCGATTTCGATGTCTTCCAGGCGCCCGTTCGTGCACGTCCCGATGAGCGCTTGATGGAAAGGCATGCCCTCGACTTCGCGCACGAGTCTGACATGGTCGACTGTGTGCGGACAAGCGATCTGCGGTTCGATCACGGACAGGTCATATCCCAGAATCGCTTCGTAATCGGCATCGTCGTCCGACCGGACAACTTCATAATCGGCTCGGGCCCGCGCCTTAACCCATGCCAACGTTTTTTCGTCCGGCTCGAAATAGCCGTTCTTGGCCCCCATCTCGGCGGCCATGTTGGCCAGGACCATCCGCGAAGCCAGGCTGAAATCCCCCGCCGCCGGCCCGGCGAATTCGATCGCCTTGTAGTTCGCCCGATCGGCGCCGTTGTCGCCGATGACCTTGAGGATGACATCTTTAGCGAAGACGCCCGCCGGAAGTTTCCCCGAAAACTCGATCCGCAGCGTCTCCGGCACCCTCAGCCAGATCTCATCTGCCGCCCAGATCGAAGCCGCCTCGGTCCGCCCGATACCGGCCGCGAACGCTCCGAAAGCGCCGTAGGTCGTGGTGTGGGAATCGCTCCCGACGATGAGCTTTCCGGGAAGGGCGAAGCCGGCCTCGCTCAGCACCTGGTGGCAAACGCCGTGCTGGATATCGAAAAAGTTGGGTATTCCCTGGGCTGCGACAAACTCACGGATGGTCTTATGGTTCTGGGCATATTTCTCATCCGCCGCCGGGACGATGTGGTCGAGGATGATGACCAGCTTGGCCGGCGCCTTGACCCGCTCAACACCCATTTTCTTGAACTCGCCGATAATGGCCGCCGAGTTGTCGTGGGAAAGGCAGGTGTCGGGAGCGACGGTCACCACCTCCCCGGCGCCGACCTCCCGGCCGGCCTTGTTCCCAAGGATCTTCTCCGACAGCGTCTTTCCCATTTTCTTCTCCCTCTACCTTTCCCCCTTCAAAGAATGAGAACTTGGCCAGGTCGGTCATGCGTTTCTCCAAGGGGGAGGGATTTATGGTGAGAAGTCCGTATGAGCGACGAGCGGGCAGGGTTCCGCGAAGCGGAGAGCGAGGAGCGAATCGAGTGAGATTTCCTCGCTGGGGAAATCGAAGCGTGACTTCGAGCCATAAATCCCTCACCCTTGCTTCATTCTAAGTGGGGCTGACCTGGCCAAGTTCTCATTCTCCCCTACCCTTTCAGGACATCAAAGTTGACGAAGTCGGCGTGGTTGACGATGACGGCCTCGACCGTGCGCCTGGATCCGTCGCCCTCCTTGGAATGGGCGGCGATGATGTGGACGACTTCCTGGGGCAGGCCGTGGGCGAAGGCGAAGGCCGCCCCGGAAATGGGGTGGCGCAGAAGCTCCCCCTCCCGGCTCTTGACGAATTCCCCCTTTTCCCGTTTGTACTCAAAGAGCTTCCCGACATCGTGGAGGATGGCGCCGGAAAGAAGATGATCGCGCTGGATGGCGATTTTTCCCGGGTACTGCGCCAACAGGACTTCGGCGATCTTCAAGGCCGCCAGGGTGACGGCCCGGGTGTGGGTGACGAGATTGACATCGGTGTGTTTGATTAAAAGGGTGAAGGGCATCTCGGCCAGGTCTTTGATCCCCCATCCGGCCCGCTCCATCGCCTCCACCCAGACCTTGATCGTTTTCTCCCGGAGATCCGTTTCCTCGATGAGCTGAAGCTCGGGCAACAGCGCTTCCAGTTGTTTCCTCATGGAACCTCTCTTTCTCCCGGTCCGTCATACGCGTGGTCGGACGGATGGATCTTGCGCATCGGCTTCATCCGCATTTTTTCTTCCTGGATGTGGGCAACGAGTCCCGGCACACGGGAAATGATGAAGAAGGCGTTGCCGATCTCGGCCGGGATGCCGAGGTCACAGAGCAAAGCGGCGATGGCGCCGTCGACATTGATCGGCAGAGGCTTGCCGCCCTCTCTGAAGATCGATTCGACGATCCGGGCGATCCGCACATGGCGGCCGGCCAGCTTGAGATCCTCGGCCACGGCGAATAGTCTTTCGGTCCTGGGATCCTGGGTATGGACGCGGTGGCCGAACCCGGAGGCCCGCTCGCCTCTCGCCCTCATTTCGGACAGGACCGCCTTGGCCGCATCTTCAACCGTGATCTTCATCTCCTCGGCCCTCTGGGAGATGGCCTGAAAAAGCCTCATCCCCTCCTCGATGGCCCCGCCGTGGAGACGGGAAATCGCCAACACCCCGGCGGCGATGGCGGCATGGAGCTCGGCTCCGGTCGAGGCGACGGTCCGGGCGGTGAGGACCGACGGCGGTCCGGCCCCGTGATCGACCGAAGAAACGAAGATGGCGTCAAGGAGTTTCCCGACCTCGGGCGAAGGCAGTTCGCCCTTGAGCACGAGATAGATCGCCTGGGAAAATGTGATCTTGCCCATGAGCTCGTCGATGGGGTAGCCTCGCAACCGGACCTTGTTCGGCTCCACGGAAGTGATACCGGTTTTCCAATGAAGATCTTGGGTCATGGTTAGTCCCTCGCTATTTCGGCCTCGATCCGGCAATCTCCCTGGCCTTAGCGGGTATGTCGGAGATCGCCTCGACGATATGCGCGCCGACTTCATGCAACCTTTTCACCTTGGTCTCATAAGAACCGCGCGAGCCCTCGACAATGGCCCCGGCATGGGAGAATCGCGTCCCCGATTTGGCCGCTTTGCCGCCGATATAGGCGATCAGGGGCTTGGTGAACCGGCCGCCTTCAATAAGGTCGGCCACCCGCTCCTCCTGGGACGTCCCGATCTCCCCGAACATCACGGCCATCTCCGTCTCCGGGTCTTCCTCAAAAAGCGCCATGACCTCGGGATGGGAAAGGCCGACAACGGCGTCGCCGCCGACATGGACGATGGTGCTCTGGCCCAGGCCGGCCCGGGTGAGATAATAGGAGATCGCGGAGGTCATGCCCCCGCTCCGGGAGCTGACCCCCACGAATCCGGGCTTGAACCATTCCCTGGCCCGCTCGGCGCGGCCGCCGATCATCCCGAGCACGGCCTTGCCCGGGCTGACGAGGCCGAGAGTATTGGGCCCGACGAATCGCGCGCCCTTCTCGGCGGCCCGGGCCGCGATCTCCAGAACGTCGTGGATGGGAACGCGATCGGGGACGATGACAAGAAGCTGGACTCCGGCATCGATGGCCTCGAGAGCCGCCCCCCTGACAAGCGCGGCGGGGACGAACACAACGCTGACGTCCACGGGACCCTGTTTCTCCCACGCCTGGGCGACGGAATCAAAGACCGGGACGCTATAGACGTCCTGGCCGCCGCGCCCGGGTGTCACCCCGGCGACGACCTGCGTTCCGTAATCCTTCATCAACCGCGTCCGGGCCATGCCCTCCCGGCCGGTAATCCCCTGGATAATGACCCGCGATTTCTCGTTCACTAGGATGGCCATGATACCCGGTCTCTCACCATATCCTATTTTTCATTTTATTGATTTTCGTCTTGGCCGGCGATGATCCTGTCCCGGTATTCCTTGAGACCCGGGATGGGAAGCTGGATGACAATGGCATCCTGTTCGTGGAACTTGCAGAAAATCTCGCAGGCCAGGCATTCGGTGCACTTGCCCTTCCCGGCCTCCTCCGGTGTGATGGCCAGAACCGGCCGGCCGTCCTCGATCTTCAGGATCTTGGGCGCGCAGGCCGCGACACAGCCCTTGCTTTGACAGGCTGAGCATTTGGAATGATCGAAAGAAATCCGCCCCGTGACGGTCTCAAAGACATAGGCCTTTTCCGGGATCGGCGTCTCGACGAACGGCCTGACTTCATATCGCCTCCCGCCGCTCTTTGTCACCAGTTCCTCGAGACGTCCGGCGCAGAACTCGGGGGAATCATCCCGGCCGTAGCCCTCGATGATCGCAGGGATATCCTTGAGGTATGTCTGCAGGATCTCGATCGCTTTCTCCTCGAAATTCCCGCCCAGCCGGATGACCGCCGGGATATCCAGTTTTTCTTCCTGGAACGCCTTGGTCAAGCCGCGGGCCGAATGGTACTGCTCCTGGCTGGCAACGCCCGAACCCGAGGCGAAATAGCCCATGATCCCGGGCTGGGAAAGGATGATTTTGGCGGCGCGGTAGACTTTGCTCGCCGGCGGATTGCCGCTCGTGTCGCAGTAGTTGGCCAGCTTGAAGCCGCGGTTGAGGACGGCGTCCATGGACATCATCGAGCCGCCTCCGCCGGCGCCGTTGAATCCGATATATTTCTCGCTTCCCGCCGTCTGCTCGACCATCTGGAAGAAGTAGAAGGTCCCACGGTAGTCTTTTTCTTCGACATTGTAAGCGATTTTCTCCAGCTCGGTCGGCGGCCGGTCGAATTCGCGGGCGATCTCGATCCCGAACTCCGGATGGCGGTATACGGCATAATCATCCACCACGAAGTGGCAGTCGGCGGCATAGAGTATGTCATCCGCCGTCAGGACAAGCGGGTTCAGTTCAGCCGACCGGGCATCGCTCGTCCTGGCCACTTGATAGAGCTTGGTCAGGAGATCGGCCAGTTTCGGCAGGAGCCGGCCTTTGACCCCCACTTGGAGGAGCATGTTCCGCGCTTCGTGCTCGGGAAATCCCTTGAGGACATCGATGGTCTTCCGGGCGACCTTTTCCGGGTGAAGACGGGCGATCTCCTCTATCCCGGTTCCCCCCACCGGGCTGAAGATGAAGAGCGGCCGCTTGGCCGCGTCATCGATGACCACCCCGGCGAAATATTCGGCCCGGATGTCCAGTTTTTCTTCAACCAGGACGCGCTCGACGATGAAATTCTTGACCTTCATCCCGAGAAGTTGACCCGCTTTGGCGGCCGCTTCCTCGGGAGTGTCGGCGAATTGTATCCCCCCGATCCCGGCGCGGCCGGTCACCCAGACCTGGATCTTAAGGGCCACGGGCCGGCCGATCGTCTCGGCAATCCGGCGGACATCCTCGGGGGAGGAAGCCACCTCCCCGGCCGGAACGGGAATGCCGCCCTGCTTCAGGAGTTTCTTGCTTTGATATTCGAAAAGCCTGGCCATGATCTCACCTAGAGCCTTTATTATTGGGGTTGCGGTGGACAAAGTCAACGGCCCGCCGGCCCGCCTGAGCTGGATTCAGTCGATCCAGATCCGGATGATTCGGTTTCTGTCCTCGATGGGACGGATCTCGATGATGTGACCCTTCATCCGGGTCAGCTGGCGGATGATCTTGTCCAGATCGTAGCCTTCGCGCCTCAAGGCGAGT
>JAFGRZ010000101.1 GCA_016934895.1 Candidatus Aminicenantota bacterium | reverse complement strand
TGTGTCCAAAATGTGTCCAGTCGCCTGAGAGCTGAAGCGCAGGCTTGGGGGGCAAAGATCCCATTTCCCGCCATATGGGGACTGTGTCCATTTTGTGTCCAAAATCCCCTCCAAATTTTCCGCTATTTTCCTATATCTTCCACTATAGAGAAGCCCCCTAACTGATTGATTTCGGGGGTCATAAGGGAATGGCGAGGGACGGATTTGAACCGCCGACGCAGGGATTTTCAGTCCCTCGCTCTACCGACTGAGCTACCTCGCCATGGCACGGAATGGCCGAACGGCAATGCGGCCTATAGTATATTTTTCCCCTCCCCGAAAGTCAATGGGCGTGCTAGACCCGACGGCCGAGGTCCAACGGCTAAAGAGAGCCGTATGAGGGCTGAGCGGGATGACGAACCCAATCCCGAGCCGCCCTTAAATTGAATTGCCCCCTTTCTTATGATATCCTTGACAAGAAAGGCATTGGCATGAATGAACAGGCCCTGAAGGATCTTATGCTGAGGGAAAATGAGGACTTCCGGAAGCTCTACGAGGAACACCGGGGATGCGAAAAAAGACTTGAGATCCTTCAAATCAAGAGTGTTTTGAGTGAAGAGGAAAAACTTGAGGAAAGGGAACTCAAAAAGCGCAAGCTCGCCTTGAAAGACAGGATGTATCTGATGATGGCCGAGTTCCAGAGAGGGCGCTGACGCGCTTCTCCGGAGGATCTCCAGGATGCCCGGGCGCAAGAAATTTCGGGTCGCTCTCGTGGGCACCGATTCGTTGCGAGGGAAAGAAATCAAGTCCTTCCTGAGCGTCAAAAAATTCCCCCTCTCTCATATCGAATTCTATGACGTGGATGTCGACGATGAGTACAGCAAGTTGACCGAGTTCCGCGATGAACCCCGGGTGATCCACCATCCCTCGGGCGAGGCCCTTGAGGGCCTGGACCTCGTCTTCCTCGCCGGCGACAAGGAGACGAGCCGGGTTTACGGCCCGCTGGCCGCCGCAAGAAAGTTCCAGGCCATCGACTTGAGCGAGGCCTTCAGCGACCAGGAGGAGATCCCTCTTGTGGTGGCCGGTGTTAACGATTCGCTGCTATCCAGCCGGCGCTTTCCTCTCGTCGCCAATCCCCATCCCCTGACGATCATCCTTTCCTCACTCCTTCATCGACTCATCGCTCAGTTCGGCCTGGAAAAGGCCGTCGTCTTTGCCCTGCAGCCGGTCTCCGCTTTCGATGAATCCGGCATCGAAGAATTGGCCAGCCAGAGTGCCTCCATGCTCTCCAGCGCCGCCTTCAAAAAAGAAGTTTTCAGGGAACAGATCGCCTTCAACATCCTCTCTCACACCGAGGCTCCCGACGCCAACGGTTTCTCCTCGGGGGAGCGGCGGGTCGTCGCCGAGGTGAAAAGGGTCCTCGGGCGTCCTGATCTGCCTCTCTTTCTGTCGATCGTCCAGGCCCCCGTCTTCCATACCTATTCCGTTATGGCTTATCTGGAGCTCCGAGCGGAGGCGGACATCAGGGGCTTAAGGGATCTTTACCGGGAGGGCCCGCTCTTCGATCTCAGCCCGGCGACCTCATCCTGCGCCGTCTCTTCCATCTCGGTGGCCGGAAAAGAACAGATTTTCATCGGCCAGATCAAGAAGGAAGAGAACTCTCCCTGTTCGTTCTGGATCTGGACGGTCACCGACAACCTGACCCGCGGCTCCGCCCTCAACGCCCTGGAGATCGCCCGTATTCTGTATGACCTCCGACCCACGGGGGGGGCGAAATGAAAGAGGTCCTGGCCCTCTTCCGGCTGGCCCGAGAGGAAAAGGGACGGCTTGCCCTCTCTTTCTTGTGTTCCATTTTAGTGGCGTTTTTCACCTATGCTTTTGTCAACCTCGTCCAGCCCATAATGGACAAACTCTTCCAGCTCGGCGCGGCTGAGTCGCTTCCTGAGAAGGCCCGCTTTATGGATATCGTTTTCCGAACCCTGCGCATTGAGGAAAGCCAGCTCGTCAAGTTTCTGCCTCTCCTCCTTTTGATCGTCATTTTCGGCAAGGGTCTGTTCACCTTTCTGTCCTCATATTTCATGAAGGGGGTGGGGCATCGGGTGGTCAAACGGTTGCGCGACAACCTTTTCTCGCACCTGATCCATCAATCCAACAGCTATTTCGACCGGGTGCCCACCGGCGATTTGATGTCCCGCTTGACCAGCGATGTCGATAAGATCCACCAGGCGATCTCAGGAAGCATGGCCGATTTCATCGAAGAGATGTTCATCCTTCTCGCCCTGCTGGTGGGGGTCTTCGTCATCGATTACCGTTTGGCCATCGCCGCCTTTGTCATCACTCCGCTCGCCGTTGTTCCCCTGGCCCTGTTCAGCCGCCAGCTCAAAAGAAAGAGCCTGATCGGCCAGAAAAAGATGTCCCAGATTTTCAACCTCCTGCATGAGGCCATCACCGGCAACAAGATCATCAAGGCCTTCACCAGCGAGGAGTTTGAAATCAAGAAATTTTTCAAGGCGACAACCAGCTATTTCCAAACGAGCATGAAACTGGCCTGGATCGGGAGCCTCTCCTCTCCGTTCATGGAATTCATCGGAGGTCTGGTCGGAGCGTTCATCCTCTATGTGGGGACGCGCCGCATTTCCCAGGGTGCGATCAGCCCCGGCGATTTCGGCTCCTTCGTCATGGCCATTTTCATGATGTACACCCCGATCAACCGTCTCAATCGGGCCAACAATGTCATCCAGCAGGCGGTCGCCTCCCACCAGCGGATCACGGAGGTCCTCAGGGAGCCGCCCCAGATTCTGGAGGCTCCCACGGCCTACCCGCTGCCGCCCGTCCGAGGGCACGTGGTTTTCGAGAAAGTCTCCTTCTGCTATAACCAAACCCGGCCGACGCTGGTCGACGTCTCTTTTGAGGTGGGCCGAAACGAGACCGCCGCTTTTGTGGGACTCAGCGGCGCCGGGAAAACCACCATCATCAATCTCCTGTCCCGTTTTTACGATGCCACTTCGGGTAAGATCATGGTCGACGGTATCGATGTGAAAGAGGTCACCCTGAGTTCTCTTCGCTCTCAATTGGGACTGGTGACTCAGGATACCATTCTGTTCAACGATACCGTACGGAACAACATCGCCTACGGTCTGGAGATCGCTTCGCTCGAACGGGTCGTTGAAGTGGCCCGAGCCGCGCAGGCCCATGAGTTCATCGCCGCGCTCCCCCAAGGTTACGAAAGTCTGATCGGGGAGAGGGGAGGGCAGCTCTCGAGCGGCCAGCGCCAGCGGTTGGCTATCGCCCGGGCCCTGCTCAAAAATCCCCCCATCCTCATTCTCGATGAAGCGACCTCGGCGCTGGACACAGAGTCGGAAAGGCTCATCCAGATCGCTTTGGCCAATGTCATGAAGAACCGGACCACCTTGGTCATTGCTCACCGGATATCGACCATCCGGAACGCCGACCGGATTTTTGTGGTCGACAACGGCCGAATCGTCGAATCCGGGAAGCACGACGACCTGTATGACAGATTCGGCATCTACCGCAAGCTATACGACTTGCAGTTCCCTGAAAGAGAGGAGAATCCGTCATGAGAAGCATGACGGGATTCGGGGAGCGGCGGTGCACGGCCCGGGGTTTCCGGGCCAGAATCGGCATCAGAAGCCTCAACCACCGCTATTTCGATTGGAGCTATAAAGGAGCGCCGCTCGGGGAACTCGAGAACAGGCTCCGCGTTTTGGCCCAGCGAAAACTTTTCCGCGGGCGCGTCGAAGCGGCCGTCGACCTGGACTTCCTGGATCCTTCGAGTTGGGAGATGGCCGTCAACGTTGCTCTTCTCGAGAAGATCTTGATGACCATGGACAGGGTATCCAAGCGTCTGGGCAGACCCCTCAGTTTGGCGTCGGACAGCATCTTCCGCATCCCCCAGGTCGTCGAGATCCGGCGCAAGGAACTGACTCCTGAGATGCGGACTTTCCTGGAGAAGGCTTTTGACGAAACGATCGATCAGGTCCTCAGGGAGAGGCGCCGGGAGGGACGGGAGATCGGCCGTCAAATCCGACGCCACATTCAATCGATGAAGCGATCCCTCCGGCGCATCGAGAGCCTGGCCGGGAAGCAGCCGCGCTTGATCCGGGGCCGGCTGGTTAAAAGGCTGACGGAGCTTAACGAAGATGTCGCCGTTGAAGAAGAAAGAATCGCCGGCGAAGCGGCTTTCCTTGTTCAGAAGGCCGATATCGCTGAGGAGATCATGCGGCTGCGGAGCCATCTCAGCGCCTTCGAGCTGCGCATGGGCGCGGGGAAGGATGAGCCTGTGGGGAAGATGTTGGACTTTCTCTCCCAGGAGATCTTCCGGGAAGCCAACACCATCAACTCCAAGAGCCAGAATATCGCCATCACCAAGGAGAGCCTGATCATCAAGAGTGAAATCGAGACCATCCGTCAACACATCCAAAACATCGAGTGAGCCGAAGATGATTTATATCGTATCCGGGCCATCGGGATGCGGGAAATCGACCCTCATCCGGCGTGTTCTCGGTGAGGTCGAGGATGTCCGCTTTTCGGTTTCCCACACAACCCGGGAGAAACGGGGCACGGAAGTCGAGGGGAAAGATTATCATTTCGTCAGCCGGGCGTTCTTCCGGAGAATGATTCAGGGGAACCGGCTCGTCGAGTGGGCTCTTGTCCACGGGGAGTACTACGGGACCTCCAGGAAAGAGCTGGCCGGGGCCCAGAGGCACGATATCATCCTGGACATCGATGTCCAGGGAGCCCGCCAAATCCGGCGAAAACTCCCCTCGGCTGTTCTCATTTTCGTCTTGCCGCCGAGCTACAGAGAGCTGCGGAAAAGGATCAAAGCGCGGGGGCTGGACAAGGCGGAGGCCGTCCGGGCGAGGATGATCACGGCCAGGAAAGAAGTCAAAGCCTACTCCTTGTTTGATTATATCGTGGTCAACGACGATCTCGACAGCGCCGCCGTTGAACTCGGAGCCATCCTGAGGTGCCGGCGCGCGCTTCGGTCGGTCCGGGAACGCGCCGTCCGGCCGATCCTGAAGAATTTCCGAGGCAAAGGGTGATCAACTGCCATGAGCACAATCGCTTTAGGGGTCACTTCGTCGGTCAGTATTTATAAAGCCTGCGAGATCCTCCGTATCTTCCAGAAAAATGGGATGGCCGTTCAAGTCATCATGACGGCCAACGCGGCGAAATTGATCTCTCCCCGCTTATTCAGCGCCCTCTCCGGCGGCCCGGCCGAAGTCGATCTTTTCGAGGACAAGGGACGGAACCGGATCGCCCATATCTCTCTGGCCGAGGAGGTTTCTCTCCTGGTCATCGCCCCGGCCACGGCCAACATCATCGCCAAGCTGGCCGGGGGTGTGGCCGATGATTTTCTGTCGACGTTTTATCTGGCCGCGCGCTGTCCGGTGCTCATCGCCCCGGCCATGAACGAAGCCATGTATCTTCATCCCCGGACCCAGTCCAATATCCGCCGGCTCCGGGCCGAGGGAGTCGAATTTGTCCTGCCCGAAAAGGGTTACCTGGCCTGCCGCGAGGAAGGCTGGGGCCGCCTGGCCGAACCCGACAGGATCGCGGCCCAGGGCCTCCATCTTCTGAAAAAGAGCGAAGGCCT
>JAFGRZ010000100.1 GCA_016934895.1 Candidatus Aminicenantota bacterium | reverse complement strand
GACAGCGTGGCCGCGGCCCGCAAGTTCTACTGGATCTATGACGGCGGCCGCATCCAGCGGGAGCTGGGATTCGAGCCTCGGACGGGCCTGGAGGAAGCCGTCCGGCGGACGATCGCCTGGAACGATGAGCACGGCTGGTCCTAGCGGGCGGCTTTGACATTTTCCGCCGGTTCGATTATTAATCAGGATTCAAAATATGGAAAAGCCGGCCGATTTCGACCCGATCGCTTCCCAAGCGGTCCTCGGCATGAAATTCAAGATCACCGATGTTTTCGTCGTCTCCGCGCTCGCCTTTTATTCTATTCTGGCGGTCCTCTTTCCTTCGCGGCTGAGGGGCGAGTGGACGGGAATCGTCCTGGCCAACGGATTGGCTTTCATGCTCTTCCTGGCCGCCAATCTCATCGCCCAGAGGACCCGAAGCCGGCCCCTTCGCTTCATGTTGCGTACGCTCTCCGTTCAGCTGGCCCTGCTCTACATTTACAGCATGTCCCTGGGACATCAACTCATTTTTTTCCCCGACTGGCATGATCAAGTGGTCATCGACCTGGAGGCCCGCGTTTTGGGAGTCGCCCCGACCGTCTGGGTGCAACGGTTCGTGAAGCCCTGGCTCACCGAGTGGATGATGTTCTGCTACGTATTTTATGTCCCCGTCTATCCCCTCCTCAGTCTGTTGATCGAACGGCGGCACGGGGAGAAACAGAACGAGCATTACCTTTTTCATATCGCTTTTGTCATCATTCTCTGTACGATCGGCTTCATGATCTTCCCTGTGGCCGGGCCAATGCGCCATATCGGCGAACGGCATACCGTGCCGCTTGAAGGTCATTTCTTCACGGCCGTCAGTGAGCTGATCCGCAACCGGGTCCATACTCCCGGCGGGACGATCCCCAGCATCCATTGCGCCTCAGCGACGATCATGTGGTGGATGGCCTATCGCTATGCCCGGCCGGCCTTCTTTATCCTCGCGCCCGTCATCCTGTCTCTCTATGTCTCCACCGTCTACGGCCGTTTCCATTATCTCTTCGACGTCTTCGTGGGCATCGCCGCCGCGCTTTTGGTGATGGTCACGGGAAAAGCCTTGATTAAAGCCTGGAATCGGTTTACATTGAGATTTTGAATTTTCCGCCGCGAGTTTCCTGTTGACGCGAAAAGTCCTCATCACCGGGGCCAACGGTTTCATCGGATCCAACCTCTGCCGCTCTCTGGCGGCCGGAGGATATGAGGTCTATGGACTGGTCAGGAGAACGTCCGACCTCCATTTTCTGGAAGGACGGCCGGTCCGGCTCGTCTTCGGCGATCTCGGCGACCCGCAAAGTCTGAGCATCCCTCAGGATATCGACTCCGTTGTCCATGCCGCTTCGATCGTTTCGGACCAGGCTTCGGAATCGGCTTGCGAGGCCGGAATTTTCAACTTGACGGTCAACCTGGTTCAGAGGATCAAGCATCTTGGAATCACGCCAAGGCGCTTCGTCTATATCTCGACGACTCTCACGCTCGGATATCTCGGCAGCGGCCTCTCCGAAGAAAGGCCCGGCCGTCCGGCGGATTTCATGCCCTACGTCCGGGCCAAGAAAAAGTGCGAAGCGTTTCTCCGGGAGAGAATGGAGAGCGACCGTCTGCCGCTCGTCATCCTGCGCCCCGGAGACACCTATGGCCCCAACGACCGGACGTCCTGTGACAAGATCCTGAGAGCCGCGGAGCGGAGGATCCCGATCATCGTCGGCACAGGTCAACACCGGTTCGCCTTCTGCTACATCGATAACCTCTGCCAATCCGTCCGGCTGGCGCTCGAGGACGATCGGGCGGTCGGCCGCGCTTACACCGTCACGAACGGTATCCTGCCGACCTGGCGCGAGTTCTTCGCCGGTTTTCAAAAAGCCATGGGGAAGCCGCAGCGCGTTTACGTCCCCGTTTGTCTGGCCAAGACCGCGGCTGGAATTCAGGAGTTCTGGAAAAGAATATCACCGGGATTTCAGCCGGAGCTGACTCAGTACAGGATCCGGAGGATCACCACCGAAACCACATATGACATTTCGCGGACCGTTGCCGAGCTCGGCTACCGGCCCGACAACGACACGGCAAAGCAGATCGAAGAGATCGTGGCCTGGTACCGAGAGGACCGCAAGAAAGGATATATCAAATAGTCCAGCCGATCTTATGGATTTATCTGGCCGTGGCGTTCACGCTGGGGATGTCCGTTTTTCATGACCGGCGCTTCTTGAGAAAGGGGGATGACCTCCGCTCATTCCTAAGCTATTTTGGAGTTTTCTTCTGCCTTTTCCTGGTGATCCCCTGTCTCATCATCGTCTTCTTTTTCCCGGAGCCTCTTCTTTTCCTGAGGAAATCCGGACTGACTCTGGGGAATGCCGGAAGGGGATTATGGATCGCCGTCGGGGGCGCTCCCATCGCCGTCCTCTCCGGCTTCGTCGGCTCCCGGGATGAGCGGCTTCGCCGGTTCTACCCCTTCTCCAAGGTCGCCTGCCGAAGCCTCCGAACGTTTATCGCCTTCGAAACGGCCTATGTTTTCCTATACTACGTGAGCTGGGAATTTTTTTACCGGGGAATCCTGTTTTTTCCTTTGATCCCGGTCCTCGGCCTGGTTCCGGCGCTCGCCCTCCAGACGCTTGTTTCGACGCTGCACCACGCCGGTCACCCCCCGTCCGAGATCTTCGCTTCGCTGGCCGCCGGCGTCGTCTTCGGTCTCATCGCCTATTTCACCGGCTCTTTTCTCTACACGATCTTTCTTCACGCCCTGACCGGAGTTTCCACGGATACGTTCATCTACCTTCGGGACTACAGGAGAACGGCGCGACGATGAGGCTCCTCGTCACCGGAGCCACCGGCTTTGTCGGCTCCATCCTTGTTCCCCGGTTGATTGAACGGTACGGGCCGGAATCCGTCGCCGCCTACGCACTGCCCGGGGACCGCCTTCCGGCGAGCTGGGGACATGCGGGGATCAGGGTCTTCCGCGGAGATATCACGGCGCTCGATCGTCTTCTCAAGGCCGTGGAAGGAAGAAGCCACGTCATCCATCTGGCCGGCTTCATCTCTTACTGGCGGCCCGATTTCAACCGCCTGATGCGGGTGAATTTCCGGGGAACCAAGGCGGTCGTGAACGCCTGCCTCCAGGCGGGGGTCAAGCGGCTCGTCCACATCTCTTCGGTGGGGGCGATCGGGTTCAAGAAGAGGGGAGAGCCGATCGATGAATCGACCGCCTTCAACTGGCCGCCCATCTTTCATTACATGACCTCCAAGTACCTGGCCCAGCTCATCGTCGAGCAGGCCGTGCGGGCGCAGAGGCTCAACGCCGTGATCTTCAACCTGGCCTCGGTCATGGGACCCGGCGATTTCAATCCGGAGACTCCTCACAACCAGCTCTACAGCCGGGTTTACAGGGGCCGGATGGTCGGCTCTTTCAACGGCGGGCTGGGGGTCGTGGATGTCCGCGACGTCGCCGCTTTGATTATCAAGGGCCTCGACCGCGGCAAGGCCGGGCAGAAGCACCTCCTCGTCGGAGCCAATCTCCGTTATCCGGATGTCTTGCGGCTGATCGGAAAATACGCCCGCCGCCGGGTCTATCCCTTTCCCGTTCCCGGATCGCTGCTCACTTCGGCCGGCCTATCTCTGGAGATGATCAGCCTGCTGACCCGGAAGAGGCCTTTGCTCACCTATGCCTACGGCCGGCTCAGCGGCTGGACGACGTTCTATTCCAACGGGAAAAGCCGCCGGGATTTCTCACACGAATATATCCCTGTCGAAGAGACCATCCGGGACGCTTGCCGCTATTTCGAGACGACCTTCATGGCCAGCTGACGAGGAAGGCGCCGGCGGTCGCCAAAACGACAGCGGCGATTTTCGCTCTGGTCACCTTTTCTTTGAGGAATATGGCCGCCAGGACGAAGATGAAGATCGAGTTGAGCTGGTTGAGCGGTGCCGCGATCGAGACCAGCGTGTATTTCATGCCGGCCATCCAGACGACTGGAGAGACAAAGGCTCCGAGGAAAGCTCCGGGCACCATCGGCCGCCAATTCCGGGGCGAGAGAAGCGGCCGGCTGATCACCCGTGACCGCGGATGGAACGGCAGAGCGGCCCCCAGGGCAACCGTGCCGACAGCCATCCGCCAGAGCGTCGCCCAAAGCACCGATGTCCCGGCCAAAAGCGGCTTGATCATCACGATGCTGGCCGCCAAGGTGATCATGGCCAGCGCGCCCAAACCGATGCCCCGGACAAGAGCTTTTCGAGGAGGCAGGTTTTTCTCCTTGGAACGGGATATCCAAACCAGGGCGGACAGGATAAGGGCCACGCCGAGAATCTGTCTCGCTCCCAGGCGTTCACCGATGAACAAAAAGGAAAAAAGAATGACAAAGGGGCTGTAGAGGCAGTCGACGACCGCCGTCAGGCTCGCTCCCAGGAGATTGAGACAGCCGAAGAAGAGCGTGTCTGAGATGGCCACACCGATGAGCCCGCTCAGGCCGATGAGTGCGTAATCCAGAAGGGGGGCATCGGGCAGGAGCGGCCGGCCGAGAAGCCCCATGACGACGACAAGGATGACGGTCGCGAAAGAGTTCTTGAACAGGTTCAGGGCAAGGGGAGATACGGTCCGTCCGCTGACCCGGAAGAGCAGGACGGCGGCGGACCAGACAAGGGCCGATCCCACCGAGAGGATCTCTCCGCGGAAGGGCACACTCTGAAGCGACTCGATCAACGGGCCCATGAGAAAATGAGCTTCCCCTTATAACAGACCCCGCCGCTCCCGTCAAACACGTCCGGCACTCTCTTGTTGACTCCGGTTCCGGATAGTGGTTTTAATAGGTCCAATCGGAGAGCCATGCGTATCTTCGGGCTGAACGCGCTCGATCTCGGGATCATCATCCTCTATCTCGTGGTCATACTCTGGCTCGGACGGAGATCCCAGCGCCGGACCAAGGATACGGAGGATTTTTATATCGCCGGACGGCGTCTCGGCAAATTCTATCAGTTCTTCCTCAATTTCGGGCACGCCACCAACGCCGACCAGGCCGTGGCCGTCGCCAGGGAAGTCTACCGCCAGGGGATCGGCGGCATGTGGATCCAGTATTTGGTCCTTTTCCTGACGCCGTTTTACTGGTTCACCAGCGCCTTTTACCGCCGGGTCCGCCTGGTCACCCTGGGCGATTTCTTCACCGAGCGTTTCCAAAGCCGCTTTCTCGGCGCCGCCTTCGCCGCGTTCACATTGATCATGGCCGTCATCGGCGGAGGGGTCGGGTTCATGGTGGCCGGGAAGACGGTGGAGGCCTTGACCCCCAAGCCGGCCGAGATGTACACGGCGGAGGAAAGGCAGAGCGTCGAGATGTTCCGGGAATACCAGGCGCTCAAACGGAAACCCGCTGGAGAACTCACGGCCGGCGAGAAAGCCCGCTCCGATGAGCTCAATGACCGTTTCAAGAAGGGCGAGCTCCGGTCCTTCATCTCCTACATCAACCCTCTCTCCGTCTACCTCGTCTTCGGGCTGATCGTGGCTGTTTACACGATGATGGGCGGGTTCATTGCCGCCGCCTTCACCGATGTCATTCAGGGATTCCTGATCCTCATTTTTTCGATTCTCCTCATTCCCTTGGCGCTCGGCCGGATCGGCGGTTTCGCCGGGCTCCACGCCCAGGTGCCCGATTTCATGTTCAACCTCTTCGGATCGGTGACGACGAGCGAATACGCCTGGTACACCAT